>JAUHYJ010000830.1 GCA_030425785.1 Acidimicrobiia bacterium
GCTGATCGCGTTCCGGGTGGTTTCGTTGCCGGCGACGACGAGCAGGATGAAGAACGAGCCGAACTCCTGCGCCGTCAGCTGGTCGCCGTCGAGCTCGGCCGCCATCAGCGCGGAGGTGATGTCGTCCCGAGGGTTCGCCCGCCGGTCCTCGCCCAGCTCGAGCGCGTACGCGTTGATGCCGAGCGCCGCCTCGAGGAGGGTGTTGTAGTCGCCGGCGAACTCGGGGTCGCCGACCCCGAGGATGACGTTGGTCCAGTCGAACAGCTGCTGCCAGTCGCTCTCCGGGATGCCCATCATCGAGCAGATGATGGCCAACGGGAACGGGCCGGCGAACGCCTCGACGAAGTCACACGAGCGATCGGGGTGCTGCTCGATCATCCGGTCGACCAGGTCGGACGCAACCTGGTGCACTTGGTCCTCGACCGCGCTGATGTGCTTCGGCGTGAACCCCTTCGACACGATCGAGCGCAGCCGGAAGTGCTTGGGGTCGTCCATCGCGATCATCGACCCGAAGAACTCCATCAGCTCGGCCGGCATGTCGCCGATGTTCACACCGCCCCGGCTCGAGCTGAACAGCTCGGGATTCCGGCTCACGTGCCAGACGTCCGCGTGCCGGGTGACCGCGTAGTACCCCGGACCGGGCCCGAACGGGGAGTCCGCGAAGGTCGTCTCGGGATAGAAGGGCAGCCCGGCGACGTCGCGCAGCTCGGTCCATGCGTTGACGCGGGCCGCGCGATCGCCCGTCCAGAAGGCCCAGTCGGACAGGTTCGGCAGGTCGGCGGGCGGCTCGACCCCGGGTGTCGAGGTGGTCGCGAAGTCGGTCATGTCGCAGACGGTAGACGGCTCGTAGCCTGAAGACCGTGCTGCAGCCCCATGAGATCGAACGCGCCCTGGTCATCACCGCCCATCCCGACGACGTCGACTTCGGCGCCGCCGGAACCGTCGCGAACCTCACCGACGCCGGCGTCGAGGTCACGTACTGCCTGGTCACCGACGGGCAGGCGGGTGGCTACGACGAGTCGATCTCGCGCCCGCGGATGGCGGCGATCCGGCGCGAGGAGCAGACCAAGGCCGCAGCCGAGGTCGGGGTGACCGAACTGGTCTTCCTCGGCCACATGGACGGCGAGGTCCAGTTCGACATGGAGCTGCGCCACGAGCTGTCGCGGGTGATCCGCACGGTTCGTCCGCAGGTCGTCATCACCCAGTCGCCGACGATCAACATCACGTCGGTGTACGGCAGCCACGCGGACCACGTCGCGACCGGTCAGGGTGCGTGGACCGCGGTGTACCCGGACGCACGCAACCCGTTCGCGTTTCCCGAGCTGCTCACCTCCGGGTACGAGCCGTGGGCCGCGAGCGAGATCTGGATCATGTACGGGTCGGGCACCGTCGGTGAGCAGGTCACGGCCGTCGACATCACGAGCCAGATCGACCGCAAGATCAGGGCGCTGCGCTGCCATGTGAGCCAGCACCGCGACCCCGACGGGCTCGAGGAGCGCCTGCGGTCGTGGTGGGGCCAGATTGCCGTCGAGTCGGGCCTTCCCGAGGGATCGTTCGCCGAACGCTTCTTCGTCGCCGACGCCCGCTGACCCGCGCCGGTTGCGAACACGTCCGGCGTGGCTCCCAAGTCGTCTCAGCGTGGGGCGACGATGAGTTCGTCGATGATGAGGTGGACGGGGCCGTGGA
>JAUHYJ010000150.1 GCA_030425785.1 Acidimicrobiia bacterium
ACGCGTGGCCGGGTCCGCTCGTCGATTTTCTGGTCACCCGACCGCGGTGGTCGAGTACTGCCCATGCGGGGGCCGCCCGAGCGCTGGTTTGGTGGCGCGTGTCGCCATCCGCCGACACCGCTCCCGCCCGAGCAGGAACCGGCTCGATCCGTACGGCCTTGTGCTCGATGTCGCTCGGAGCCCAGCATCAGCGAAGTTGCGGTCGGGTGATGACGCGCGCTCCGCATCGAGCTCGTCGCGCCGTCCTGACTCGGCAGGTCGCGAGGCCAGCGCTTCGGACGCACCGACTCGCGGCACGGGTCCAGCGCCGACCATCGCCCTGCCGACACGACGGCCCTACGATCGGCTGCATGGGCGACGGGGTGTTGACGGACGCAGAGGTGGCAGCGGAGGCGGCGGTGCTCGACGAGGCCGAGCAGACGGCGACGCAGTGCCGGCAGACGACCGAGGTGCATCCCGACGCCACGATGGCCGATGCCTATCGTGTGCAGGCAGCGTGGCTCGACCTCAAGCTGGCCCGCGGCGAACACCTGGTCGGGCACAAGATCGGCCTGACGTCGCGGGCGATGCAGGCGGCGATGAAGATCGACACGCCCGACTCCGGTTTCCTCACCGACGCGATGGTGTTCGATCCGGGCACGACACTGCGCGCCGCCGCCTTCTGCGACCCGAAGCTCGAGGTCGAGCTGGCGTTCGTTCTCGGCACCGACCTGGCCGGTGCCGACCTCACTGTCGACGACGTCCTCGACGCGACCGACCACGTCGTGCCGGCGATCGAGCTGATCGCCGCCCGCTCGTACCGCACCGACCCGGCCACGGGCCGCACCCGCACCGTCGTCGACACGATCAGCGACAACGCCGCCGACGCCGGCATCGTCTGTGGTGGCGAGCGCGTCGCACCCCGCGACCTCGACCTGCGCTGGATCGGTGCGTTGGCGAGCCGCAACGGCGTCGTCGAAGAGACCGGGCTCGCGGCCGGGGTGCTCGGGCATCCGGCGACGGGCATCGTGTGGTTGGCACGCCGCTACGCCGAACAGGGCCTGACGCTCGATGCTGGTCACGTGGTGCTGGCCGGCTCGTTCACCCGCCCGGTCGACATCCGGGCCGGCGACGAGTTCGAGTTCGACTACGGCCCGCTCGGGCGCTTCGGCCTCTCGTTCGATTGACGCGTCAGAGCACCAGGTTGCGCAAGCCGAGGCCCATCACGAAGAGGCTGCCGAAGCCGTACAGCAGGTGCTGGTTGCCCTTCATGAACGGGCTGCCCCGGTAGCTGTACATGATGCCGACGGCGACGATCGCCGAGACGCCGTACAGCATGTGCATGTCGTCGAGCACCACGGCGTCGTCCGACGCCAGCAGCGCACCGAACAAGGCCTGGGTGAACACGGTCACCTGCGCGATCACGACCGCGACCCAGAGCGCGGTGCCCCGCGCCCGTTCGAACCGGTGGGCGGCGAGGCACCACACCCCCACCGCAGCGTTGAGCCCGATCAGCACCCAGGCGTTGATCTCGTGCAGCGTCCGCATGTTCAGAAGTCACCGCACCCATAACCGGCGAACACGACGGTGACGACGTCGTCGGGCGACGCACCCGTCAGCAGGCCGTAGAAGACGTCGCTCACGTAGAAGTTGGGCGGGATGCCGACCGCCTCGTCGCCCTCGTTGACCGAGGCCTCGGGGAACTCCGCGTACAGATCGACGACCCGGGTGCCGAGCGTGGTCGAGCCGGGGGTGCGGAGCCCGACCGGGTCGTCACCGATCGTGCCGACACGCCCGTACTCGTAGCCGATGAAGTGAGGCCGCTCGATCGCGTAGCTCGATGCGTCGCTGAAGAGCAGCGACAGGACCCCCCAGTCGACCCGCCGGGCGACCGTGGCCGCGCCACCGGCGCCGCAGTCGGCGAAGGCGAACGGGTCGACCCACCCGGTGTCGGCGGTCGGCGCGCCGAGCACCGACTGGACGTACTGGATCACCCCGTCGGGCGCCGCGCCGAACCGCGCCGAGCCGATGCCGTCGCCGCGCAGGACGAGTTCCTGCACCGCGACGGGTTCGGTCGTGGTCGTGACGGCTGCGTCGGTGACGGGCGGCGTGGTCGGTGGGGCCGTCGTCGCCGCGGTCGCGGCCGGTGCCGTCGTGGACGGCACCGCGGTGGTCGTGGTGGTCGTCGTGGTCGTCGCGAGCGTGAAGCTCGGCGGCGTGGCGGTCGTGACCGGCCCCTCGTCGCTGCACGCGGCCACGCCGAGCAGCACGGCGGCGGCCGCGAGCGCACCGAACGAACGTCGGATCATGGCGTTCATTGTGACGAACCCTGCCAGACCGTCGGCGGATGGGGGCGTCGCCGTCACGAGGCGTCGAAGAACCAGCCGGACCGCGGGCCGGGGTCGCGACCATGCTCGACGAACCACTCGGTTCCGAACACCTCGGTGAAGACCTCCGGCGGCATCGTGAGGAAGAACGACGAGTCGCTGACCTGGCTGCGGTGTGCGGCCATCGACGCCCGCTTCACGTCGGCGTAGGCACGCACGTCGACGCCGAGGGTGAGCTCGGCTTCGGGCGTCCCCATCGGGTTGCCGTCGTCCATCGGCCCGTCGGGATCGAAGTCGTCGGGGCCGACGTCGTCGATGCCGGCATCACGTGCCGCCGCGGCGAACCGGCGCATCGCATCGCGGTTCATGGTCGACTCGGCGACGAGCAGACCGGGCAGATCGTCCGCCACGAGCTCTTCGGCGCGGCGGCCGACCCGGTGCACCTGCACGTGGTCGGGGTGGCCGTAGCCGCCGTGCCAGTCGTAGATGGTGAACACGTCGGCCCGCTCGTCGCGCAGCACCGCCGCGACCCGCTCGGCGGCGGCGTCGACGTCGGCGTTCACGAAGGCGTCGTCGTGACCGTTCGAGTCCCAGCCGGTCATCCCCGAGTCGTGGTAGTCGAGGAACTCGACGCGTCGGATCCCGAGCACCTCGGCCGATCGCATCGTCTCGTCACGACGACGGTCGGCGAGCGTCTCGCCGGGAGCCAGGTCGTCGGGGACCTCGCCGTGGATGCCGTCGGTGGCGACGATCAGCACGACACGGTGCCCCTCGGCGGCAGCGCGCGCCATGCTGCCGCCGGTCGCGATCGACTCGTCGTCGGGGTGAGCGTGGAAGCAGACCAGGGTCCCCATCCGGTGCAGGCTACGGGGACGGCTCGGCCATGTGTCGTGGCCCGGGTGTGACGTCAGGCCTGACGGGCGGCACCACTGTCGAGCAGGGCGTCGACACGTTCGGCCGGGATCCCCCAGGCGGTCAGGACGTCGCGGGTGTGCTGACCATCGTGCGCCGGCGACATCGCGATCTCGGGGACCGTCCGGCTGAACCGGGGTGCCGGCGCGGGCTGGGTGAAGCCGTCGCGCTCGAGGAACGTCTGGCGCGCGCGGTTGTGCGGGTGCTGCGCCGCCTCGTCCATCCGCAGCACCGGGGCGAAGCAGACGTCGGTGTGCTCCATGATCTCGCACCACTCGTCGCGCGTCTTCGCCCGGAACACCTCGGCGAGGCGTTCCTTGAGGTGCGGCCAGTTGCCGCGGTCCATCTGGGCGGCGAACTCGTCGTCACCCTCGAGGCCGGTCAAGCGGAGCAGTTCGGCGTAGAACTGCGGCTCGATCGAACCGATCGAGACGTACTCGCCGTCGGCGCACTCGTAGACGTCGTAGAAGTGGGCGCCGGTGTCGAGCATGTTCACGCCGCGCTGCGACTGGTCGTGCATGCCGATCTGGCTCATGAACCAGAACATCGTCATGAGCGTCGCGGTGCCGTCGACCATGGCGGCGTCGACGACCTGGCCCTGCCCGCTGCGCTGTGCTTCGAGCAGACCACAGACGATGCCGAACGCCAGGAACATCCCACCGCCGCCGAAGTCGCCGACCATGTTCATCGGCGGTGTCGGCGGTTCACCGGCGCGCCCGTAGTGCGCGAGCGCACCGGCGAGCGCGATGTAGTTGATGTCGTGCCCGGCGGCCGACGCGTACGGGCCGTCCTGGCCCCAGCCGGTCATCCGGCCGTACACGAGCTTCGGGTTGCGCGCCAGGCACTCGTCGGGCCCGACCCCGAGCCGCTCCATCACCCCGGGCCGGAACCCCTCCATCAGTGCGTCGGCACGCTCGACGAGGTCGAGCAGCGTCGCGACGCCGTCGGGGTGCTTGAGGTCGAGCGCGATGTTGCGACGTCCGCGCCGCGAGATGTCGGGGTGGGCGCCGTCTGGGGCGGGACCCCGGACCGAGCCGGCTCGTTCGACGCGCACGACCTCGGCGCCCATGTCGGCCAGGAGCATCGCGGCGAAGGGGCCGGGTCCGATGCCCGCGATCTCGATGACGCGGTACCCCGCGAGCGGCCCGGTCACGCCGGCGCCGCCTCGGTGAGCGCGGCGGCGTGGTCGCCGTGCGCGGCCAGCGCTCCGGTGATGAGCGGCCACAACGGTGGCGGCAGGTCGTGGCCCATGTCGGCGACCTCGAGCAGGTGCGCGCCCGGCACGAGCTCGGCGGTGCGGCGACCACCGCTCGGGGCGATGAGTGCGTCGTCGAGCCCATGGACGACCAGCATCGGCGTCGTGACCGACGACAACGCGTCCGACCGATCGCCTGAGGCGTAGATCGCCGCCAGCTGGCGGGGCGCGCCCTCCGGATAGTGGCAGCGGTCGTAGCTGGCGGCTGCGAGCTGTTGCGAGACCTCCGGGTCGAAGTACTTCTTCGATCCCCACACGCCGTAGTTCACTGCGTTGGCGATGACGGCGTCGCGCCCCTCCGGCGGCGGGGCGAGCAGGACGGTCAACGCCTCGGGCGTCGCCTGGCCGTAGTCGGGGTCGCCCACCGTCGACATGACCGACGTGACACTGAGCAGGCGCTCGGGGTGCTCGATCGCCATGGTCTGCACGATCATCCCGCCCATCGACGCGCCGACCACGTGCGCCCGGTCGATGCCGAGCGCGTCGAGCAGCCCGATCCCGTCGGCCGCCATGTCGGACAGCGTGTACGGCACCTCGGGCAGCTCGGTGCGGGCGAGCGCCGCGGTGATGACGGCATTGGTGTCGACCTCGACGCCGTCGAACTTGGTCGACAGGCCGCAGTCGCGGTTGTCGAAGCGGATGACGTGCCGACCGTGGTCGGCGAGCCGCCGGCAGAACCCCTCCTGCCAGGCGATCATCTGGGCCGTGAACCCCATGACCAACAGCACGGCCGGGTCGTCGGGGTCACCGAACGTGTCGTACTCGAGCTCGATTCCGGAAGCCAGGTGGGCGCGACTCATGACCGCAGCATGACATGGCGCTGCGGTGCCCGGCGAAGCGTCACCCGACGCGACCGGGCCGCTGCGAACCGATCAGCCCTCGAGCAGCCGCCGCTTCTGCTCGTCGAACTCGGCCTGGGTGATCGTGCCCCGCTCGCGCAGGCCTTCGAGCTTCTCGAGCTGGCCGGCGACGTCGGTGGCGGAGGTCGCCCCGCCGTACATGCGGGTGTTGTTCGCCTCGCGCTGGGAATGGATGAGGTTCTGGACGCGCGACGGATTCTTGATGTCGGTGAACCGCTGCTGGCCGAGCTCGCCCGCCGACTCGATCAGCAGGTCGCCGGCACCGAGGAACCGCTCGAACACCGACTGGTTCGACATGACGGTGTTCACCCGCTCGAGCGGGATCTCCATGCCGTTCTTCGCGACGACGCCCGACCGGAAGATCACCCGGTCGCTGGTGATGACGAAGTTCGTCGTCGACCACATCGCGTACCGCGCGACCAGCCAGATCGCCGAGGCGACGATGAGCGCGATCGCGACCCAGCCGAGGTACGTCTGTGCGTCGCCGTCGAGAATGACGATCACGAGGATGCCGAAGATGATCGACCCGATGAGCGCGAGTGCCGCCTTGGCGAAGAACCACCAGTGCGGATGCAGGTCGAGCGCCACCGTCTCGTGGTCGTTGAGCAGCTTCTTGGGATACGGCATGGACACAAACAGTACCGTGGCGCCGTGGACCCTGCCGCGTTGTTGGCCGACCTCGACGCCGACCAGCGTCGTGCGGTCACCGCCGACTCGACGCTGGTGGCGGTCATCGCCGGAGCGGGCTCCGGCAAGACCCGCGTGCTGACCCGTCGTGCCGCGTATCGCATCGCGACCGAGTCGGCCGATGCGCGACACACGGTCGTGCTCACCTTCACCCGCGAGGCCGCCGCCGAACTCCGCCGCCGGCTCGTGCGGCTCGGCGTGCACGCCGACGTCACCGCCGGCACGTTCCACTCCGTGGCGCACCAGCTCCTGCGGCAGCGCTGGGCCGACCGCGACGAGGGTCCGCGCACGATCGTCAACGATCGGCGGCGCATCCTCGCGTCGCTGCCCGTGGTGGCGGCGGCGCGGCCGGACATCGACCTGCTCGCCGACGAGATCGCGTTCGCGTCGGCCAGGGGACTCGACGCACGGTCGTATGGCGAGGCGGTGCGGTCGGGGCGCGTCCGAGCAGCGCTCGACCCGTCGCTGGTGATCGACGCGCTCGACGCGTACGCCCGCGAGAAGTCGGCGCGCCGCATCGTCGATCTCGACGACCTGCTGGCACTGACCATCGGCGCGATGCAACGCGATCCGGGGTTCGCCGACGCGGTTCGATGGCGATACCGGCACGTGCTGGTCGACGAGGCCCAGGACCTCAACCCGCTCCAGCACCGACTGGTCGAGCTGGTGTGCCAGGGACGCGACGACCTGTTCCTGGTCGGCGATCCGGCGCAGGCGATCTACGGGTTCAACGGGTCGGACCCGTCATTGCTCGTCGAGGTTGCCGAACGGTTCCCCGGCGTCGAGGTGATCCGGCTGCCCGTGAACCACCGCTCGACGCCCCAGGTGGTCGACACCGGTCGCCACGTCCTCGCCCACGCCGGTGTCGACACCGACATCGACGCCCGACGCGCGGACGGCCTCGTCACGTCGATCGAACGGCACGACGACGAGCAGGCGGAGGCGGCCGCGGTGGTCGCAGCGGTCACCCGAGCGGACCCGGGACGCGTCCGCCGGAGCGAGATCGCCGTGCTCGCGCGGACGCATGCGACGCTCGTGGGCGTCCGACGAGCACTCCAGACGGCGGGCATACCGGTGCGACGTCGCGTCGACGGTGCGGGCTCGGCGATCGGTCCGCTGCTCGACGAGGCCTACCGACTGCGCGACCCCGACCAGCTCCGACGTTGGATCCGCGATCAATACGAACTCGCCGAGGACGCCGACGATCGCGACGACCCGCGTCGCGAGGTGGCACTCGCGGCCAACGAGTTCCTGCGGGCAGACCCGACCGGCGACGGCGCCGCGCTGCGCGCCTGGGTGAACGCGACCGATCCGTTCGGGGTGGCCGAGCCGGGCGTCGAACTGCTCACGTTCCACGCCGCCAAGGGACGCGAGTGGCACACCGTCCACCTCATCGGGTGCGAGACGAGCCTCGTCCCTCACCGCTCGGCGACGACGACCGCCGCCCGCCATGAAGAGGCGCGCCTGTTCTACGTCGCGGTGACGCGAGCGACCGACGAGCTGGCCGTGCACTGGGCGGAGCGCCGTTCCGGCTACCTGCGCAAGCGCACACCGCTGCTCGACGGGTACGCCGCCACCACACCCACGATCGCCGCGCCGCCCGCCGACCTGGTACCCGAGCACGACACCGACCCGCCGATCGAGCGCCTGCGCCGGTGGCGGGCGGACACCGCACGCGCTCGCGGCCTGCTGCCCGAGGCCCTCGTCACCGACGCGACCCTCGCGACGATCGCCCGCGAGGCGCCCGACTCGGCCGACGAACTCGACCGACTGACCGGCATCGGCACGCTGACCGCGCGGTCACTGTGGGACGGCATCGCCGGCGCGCTCCGCGACTGACCACTGGTACTGACCATTGGTACGGTCCGCCGCGATGGGGTTGGTCGACGAGGTCGTCGTGCGGGCGCTCGCCGTCCCCGCACGCCGGTACGTGCTCGGCATCGCCGGCGGACCGGGCGCCGGCAAGTCGACCCTGGCCGACGCCCTCGCCGCCGCCGTCGCCGCCCGCGGCTGCCCCGTCGGGCGCGCACCGATGGACGGCTTC
>JAUHYJ010000151.1 GCA_030425785.1 Acidimicrobiia bacterium
TTCGTGATGATCGTCCTGGTGCTCGACCCGGTGCTCGCGTTCGTGATGGTCGGCCTGGTGATCGCCGTGCGTGTCGTCGCCGTACGGCTCGCGCCGTTCGAGCTGGGGCAGCGCCTCGTCGGCGGTGTCGACCTCTGAGGTGCCGGCCGGCGTGTCGCGGAAGGCAGTGGGCGGCGGCGCCGACACCGGCCGGGCATCGGGTGCGGGCGCCGGCAGCGCCATGTGCGGCACGTCGTTCGCGAGCGTCGCTTCGACCTCGCGGATGACCTCCCATCGGTGCATGCCCGAGGGGTGGTGCCGATAGGGGGTGACGTCGACCGCCGCGACGTGCTCGCGGGCGACCGATCGGATGCACTCGTCGGTCATCAGCTGGTTCACGACCAGCACGCCGTCGCGGTTGATCGACGGCACCCGCTCGAACAGTCGACCGAGATGTTCGATCTCGCCGACGCGCAAGGTGCCGTGTTCGAGCTGGGCCTGGTCGATCGCGCCGGCCTCGACGAGCCGGGACCCGAGCGACGGATCGGTCGACCGCTCGGCGGTGTAGATCAGCCCGCGATCGAGATACACGCGCACGTCGACGTCGGCGTGCATCACGAGCTCACCGGTGAACCGATGCGTGCGAGCCGCGTCGAGGACGTGCCAGCCGGGACCGGGGAGGACGCCACGGAGGCCCAACACGTCCCCGGCGTCGGTCATGCGGCGATCTCCTGTCGCGCCGCGATCGCGGCGATGACCCGCTCGAGCGGGCTGCGCCACGAGGTGGCCCCGGGGGCCTCCAGCCGTGCGAGCGCAGCGATCAACGCCTCGACGACGACGTCGCGGCTCGACGCCGTGTGGATGAGCTGGCACGGCAGGACGGCGTCGCTCGAGAGCGCGCCGAGATGACGTGCGACGACGGCGGCATGCGCAGCGTCGTCGCACCGATTGACGGCGACGACCACCGGGACGTGCAGATCGCGCAGCAGGGCGCGCATCGCCTCGCCGGCCTCGGCGTGGGTGTGCTCCTGCTCGGCGTCGACGACGAACACGACCGCGTCGACCCCACCTTTCATGATGTCGGTCATGAACCAGAAGCGACGCTGTCCAGGGGTGCCGAACAGCAGCAGGTCGACGCGTCCGCCGGCGTCGTCGACGCGATACGTGCCGAAGTCCATCGCCACGGTCGTGCGTGCCTTCACGGCCGCCTCGTGGCCGGTCGTGTCGACGTCGGTGTCGACCACCGGGGTCTGGGACACGGCTCCGATCAACGTCGTCTTGCCGGCGGCGAACGGGCCCGTCACGAGGAGCTTCACGACGTGGTCGGTGCGCGACGAAGCATCACCGGTCATGTTTCCCTCCTTCGTGTCGGCCCGCCGCGGTGTCCTGCATCGCGAGCGGTGGTCAATCGTTTCCTACTCGGAAGTATCGGCCCGATCCCACCGTGCCTTGAGCAGTGTTATCGACCGGCGCGGTGCCGTCAACGGGACATGAGCGTCGCGCGCAGATCGTGTCCGACCGGGCACGCGTCGTGGCAGTACCGGCGTCGGGTCCGGTGTCACGCTCGCCGAATGCCGCTAGCCTCGCTCGACGGAGCGGTGCCCGAGCGGCCGAAGGGACACGCCTCGAAAGCGTGCGAGGTTCACGCCTCCGTGGGTTCAAATCCCACCCGCTCCGCCAGTGACGTCACGGCGCGGACCCGGGCATGCCGGGGTCCGCGCCGTGACGCGTGCGGCTTCAGCTGCAGACCGTGCCGGGGTCCGGTGCGACGAGCTCGACCAGGTAGTCGTTGACGACGTCGACGATGCAGCGGTTCAACCCGTACCCGGTGTGCTCGTCCGCCTCGACGACGACGAGCACGCCACCTTCGAGAGCGTCCGCCATCGCCTGGCTCGACTCGAGCGGCGTCGCCGGATCGCCGGTCGTCCCGATCACGACGATCGGGCCCGCGCCGGCGCCGGTGATGTCGACGCGTGGGTCGATCGCGGTCGGGAAGTACGAGCAGAACGGGGTGCCGACCGAACCCTCCGGCACCAGCCGGGGCGATGCCTCGCGGTACTGGTCGGTCTCCGCGTCGAGCTCTTCGATCGTCGGTCGCTCCGGGGTGTCGGCGCACGAGATCGTCTGGAATGCCTCGAGCTCGTTGCCGTACGTGCCGTCGGGGTTGCGCTCGTAGTAGGCGTCGTGGAGCTGCAACAGGCCGGCGCCGTCGCCGTTCTGGGCGTCCTCGAGCGATCGTTCGAGCGACGGCCAGTAGAACTGGCTGTACATGGCGCGGATCGTCGCGAGGATCGCCACGTCGCGGTTGACGGGTGGCCGGTCGGCGTCGACCTCGAGCGGGTTCTCGTCGAGCTCGACGAGGAGTGCGTCGAAGGCGCCCTCGGCGTCACCGTCGTTGTGGAAGTCGCAGGCGTCGTCGGCGCTGCACTGCGCGAGGAACGTCGCCAGCGTGCTGTCGAAGCCGCGCAGCTGCTGGAGCGACGACTCGAGCGAGTCGGCCTCCGGGTCGGCGGCACCGTCGAGCACGGCGGCGCGGACGGTGTCGGGGAAGAGCGTCGCCCACGTGGCGCCGAGCTCACTGCCGTAGCTGAACCCGAAGTAGCTGATCGTGTCCTCGCCGAGCGACGCGCGGATCGCGTCCATGTCGCGCGCCGAGTTGTTGGTGCCGACGTACTCGATGATGTCGGCGTTGCCGTCGATGCACTGGGCCGCGAAGTCCTGCGCGATCGCGAGGAGCTCGTCGCGCTCGGCGTCGGTGGCCGGTGTCGAGTCGATCGCCGTGAAGTAGGGGTCGTAGTCGTCGATGCAGTCGATCGCCGGATCGGACTCGCCGGTGCCGCGCGGGTCCCAGCCGATGATGTCGAACCGTTCGAGCAACGCAGCGTCGAAGATCTGGGGAGCGAAGATCGCGAAGTCCGAGCCGCCGAAGCCCGGGCCACCCGGGTTGACGAGCAGCGAGCCGATCCGGGCGTCGGGGTCGAGCGCGGCGTGGCGCGCGAGGAACAGCTCGAACGTCGGCCCGGCCGGGTCGCCGTAGTCGACCGGCACGTCGAGCAGGCCGAGTTCGACGTTGTCGTCGAGCGCGTCCCACACGATCTCGGCGGGTACGAAGGCGGGATCGTCCGCGACCGTGGTCGTCGGGTCCGCGACTTCGGTCGTCGTGGTGGACGGATCGGTCGACGGCTCGGTGGTGTCGACGACCGTGGTCTCGACCGTCGCCGGCGTCGCATCGTCGTCGCCGGACGAGCACGCCGCCGCCGTCAGTGCGGCGGTGACCAGCACGCCGAACAGCGCCGTCGGCATGGGACGCCCGCGGCGAGTGCTGCGTGTCGTTCGCGTCGTCGGTGGAGTGCTCGTTCGCCCGGCCATCCCCGGCAGCGTACGGTCGCGATCGGCCCGAGCGGACGTCACCCACGGTGCGTCGTGGGGCGACGATCGCACCGTTCGGCGCCGTAGGGTGCGTGGGGTGCGGATGGGCCCTCACCACATGATGCCGCGGGACACCGAGGCGGTGCGCGACACCAAGCTGGCGCGCGAGACCTTCCGCCGCGTGTGGACCTTCGCCCGGCCCTACCGGGCGACGATCGCGGGGTTCCTCGTCGCGATCTTCGCAGCGGCACTGCTCGCGCTCGTGCCGCCCTTCGTCATTCGTGAGATCCTCGACGTCGCGATCCCGAACCAGGACCGATCACAGATCTGGTGGCTGGCCGGCATCGCCGTCGCTGCCGCGCTCGCAGATGGTGTGCTCCAGATCGTGCAGCGGTGGTGCAGCGCTCGCGTCGGCGAGGGCCTGATCGCCGACCTGCGCAGCGCGCTCTTCGCCAAGGTGCAACGACTGCCGCTCGCCTTCTTCACCCGCACGCCGACCGGGGCGATCACGAGCCGTCTCAACAACGACGTCGTCGGCGCGCAGAGCGCCGTCACCAGCACGCTCGGCAGTGTCGTCAGCAACGTGATCGTGCTCGTCACGACGGTGGCGGCCATGCTGGTCCTCGAGTGGCGGCTCACGATCCTGGCGCTGATCGTGCTCCCGATCTTCATCCTGCCCGCCCGGCGCGTCGGCCGCCGCCTGCAGGACATCTCCCGTCAGCAGATGCAGCACAACGCGGCCATGAACACCCAGATGACCGAGCGCTTCAACGTCGCCGGCGCTGCGCTCGTGAAGCTGTTCGGTTCGCCCGAGCGGGAGCAGTCGCAGTTCGACGATCGCGCTCATGCCGTCCGCGACGCCGGCGTGAGGGCGGCGATGCTCGGTCGGGTCTTCTTCGTCGCCCTCGGTCTGGTCGCGGCGATCGGCACGGCGGCGATCTACGGCATCGGCGCCCAGCTCGTCGTCAACGGCGACATCCAGCCGGGCACCCTCGTCGCGCTCGCAGCGTTGGTCACCCGCGTGTATCAGCCGCTGACCGGGCTCACGAACGCTCGCGTCGACCTGATGACGTCGATGGTGTCGTTCGAGCGGGTGTTCGAGGTCCTCGACGCCAACGAGCCGATCGCGGATCGGCCCGGCGCCGTCGACCTCGTCGGCGCCCGGGGCGAGGTCGAGTTCCGCGACGTCACGTTCCGCTACCCGCCCGCGGCCGACAGTTCGATCGGATCGTTGGAGACCCAGGCCGTCCCCGGTGCCGACCCCGATCGCGACGTGCTCACCAGCCTGTCGCTGCGGATCCGGCCCGGCGAGACCGTCGCACTCGTCGGTGCGTCGGGAGCCGGCAAGAGCACGCTCGCCTCGCTCGTCCCGCGGCTGTACGACGTGACCTCCGGCGCGGTGCTGATCGACGGCCACGACGTGCGCGACCTGACGCTCGCGTCGCTGCGATCGGCGATCGGTGTGGTGGCCCAGGATCCGCACCTGTTCCACGAGTCGATCGGCGACAACCTCCGGTACGCCGACCCCGGAGCGACCGAGGACGAGTTGGTCGAGGCGTGCCGGGCGGCCCGCATCCACGACACGATCGCTGCGTTGCCGGACGGCTACGACACGGTCGTCGGCGAGCGCGGATATCGCCTGAGCGGTGGGGAGAAGCAGCGGCTCGCCATCGCCCGACTCCTGCTGAAGGACCCGGCGATCATGATCCTCGACGAGGCGACGAGTCACCTCGACAACGACAACGAGGCGCAGGTCCAGGCGTCGATCGATGCGGCGTTGCACGGCCGCACCGCGCTGGTGATCGCGCACCGCTTGTCGACGGTGCGGTCCGCCGACCGCATCGCCGTGCTCGATCAGGGCACCATCGCCGAGCTGGGTTCGCACGACGAGCTCGTCGCACGGAACGGGCTCTACGCCGCGCAGCTCCGTGTCGGTTTCGGCGAGATGGGCGAGATGGTGGCCGGCTGACGCCTGCCCCGACGCGAACGAGCCACCCGTGCGGGTGGCTCGTTGCGAGATGTCGGTGCGTCGCTCGCCGGAGGCGGCGGCGACGTCAGCGGCTCACTCCGCCGCAGGCTCTGCGCCGGCGGCGCCTTCGACCCCCGCCTCGGCATTGTCGCGGCCCGGGATGATGTCCTCGACCTTGTCGGACACCTTCTCGTAGGTCTCCTTGACCTTGTCGGGCATCTTCTCGCCGGCCTTGTCGACGAGCTCGTCGACCTTGTCCTTGACCTCGCCCGCCTTGTCCTTCAGCGTGTCCATCGTGCTGCCCCCGGCGTCGGTGGCGCTTCCTGCAGCGTCGCCGGCAGCGTCCTTGGCGCCGCCGAACATGCCCTTGATCTTGTCGAGAATTCCGGCCATGTGTTCTGGCCTCCTTGTCGTGGATGGTCGTCGTGGATGGTCGTCGGGTGGGTGGATGGTGGTGGAACGTGCTTGCACGACGCGGTCGTTCGACCGCGATCCGTCCGACACTAGTCCGCCCGGCGCGCAGGACGTCCCTGAGCAGGCACGTTCGTTCGTGAACGCTGTGTGACGAGTGGTGGCGACGTGTCTCAGGCGTCGGGGAGGACGGCGCGGGCCGCGCCCTGGCCGTGGGCGTCGAGGTCGTAGCCGACCTGGCAGAACCCGTGGTTGCAGTACCCGCCCGGGTGCTTGTGGAGGTAGCCCTGGTGGTAGTCCTCGGCGTAGTAGAAGACCCCGTCACCCGCATCGTCCATGAGGGCGATCTGGGTCGAGATCTCGCCGTAGCCGGCCGCGTGCAGCGCCGCCTGATAGCGCTCGCGCGATGCCTCGACCGCGGCGAGCTGCTCGGGTGTCGAGGCGAAGACCGCCGACCGGTACTGGGTGCCGACGTCGTTGCCCTGGCGGTTCGGCGTGGTCGGGTCGTGGTTCTCCCAGAACGCCTTCATCAGCTGGTCGACCGTGACCTGGTCGGGGTCGTACACGACGAGCACGGCCTCGGTGTGCCCGGTCTGCGCCGTGCACGTCTCTTCGTAGGTGGGGTGCTGCGTCCAGCCGCCCATGTAGCCGGCGGCAGTGGTGTAGACCCCGGGGAGCTGCCAGAAGATGCGCTCGGCACCCCAGAAGCAGCCCATGCCGACGACGAGCTGCTCGGTGCCCTCGGGGAACGGTGGCGTGATCGACGTGCCGAGCACGACGTGGGTGTCGGACACGCGCATCGGGGTGTCGCGCCCGGGCAGCGCCTCGGCCGGCGTGATCATCTCGGTCTTGCGACGGAACAACATGACACCAGCGTACGACGGCGGACCGAGGGTGCGAACCGCGACGGCCGGTGTTCGCGAAATGGTTCGCGAACCGTTCAGTTGAGCAGGAGCCGTTCGATGCGCCGGCTCGTGATCGTCAGCCCGATCATCGCGACCGCGACGAGCACACCGACGTGGACGAGCAGTGTCCACGACCACTCGCCGAGATTGAGCGAACGGACGACCACGACGCCGTGGTACAGCGGGCTGAGCTGGGCCACCCACTGCCAGTCGCCGTACGACGAGACGGGATAGAACGTGGCCGAGAACAGGAACAGCGGCACCATGACCGACGGCACGTACTCGAAGTCGGCGTGTGAGCGCAGGTAGGTCGCCGCCGCCATGCCGATCGCGCTGAACGCGAACGACACGAGCACGGCGACCGGGATCGCCGCGATGATCCACGCCGACCCGACCATGCCGAGCGACCACATGGTGATGACGAACGCGACCGAATAGACGGCGCCGCGGATCGTGGCGTTGAGGATCTCACCGAGGGCGACGTCGCCGGACGTGAGCGGCGTCGCCAACGCGGCGTCGTAGACCTTCTCGTAGCGCAGCTTGAAGAAGATGTTGATCGTCGACTCGAACACGGCACCGTTCATGGCGGCCGCGGCCATGAGCGCCGGCGCAACGAACTCGGCGTAGGACACGAGGCGTCCGTCGATCTCGACGTCGCCGACGAGGGCGCCGAACCCGACCCGGATCGAGAGCAGGTAGAAGAGCGGTTCGAAGAAGCCGGTCACGAAGATCGTCCAGCCGCCGGACCGGTTGACCATCCACTGACGCTCGAGCAACCGCTGCGGGCGCCGGGCGTGGCGGATCTGAGGCGGCACGAGCCGGAGCGGGAGCGTGTCGAGCGCGCTCATGCGTACAACCGCCGCTCGAACGACCGGACGGCGAGCGACCAGCCGACGACCGTGTAGACCACCAGGACGACGACGTGCACGAGGGCGTCACCGGCGGTGAGCGTGTCGTTGACGGCGCCGCGGCACAGTTGCACACCGTGCCAGAGCGGGGTGACCTTGGCGATCTGCTCCATCCAGCCCGGCAGCTGCTCGATGGGGAAGAACGCACCGCCGAACAGGAACAGCGGCATGATCACGAAGCGGTTGATCGTCGGGAACGAGCGGTCGGCCTCGCGCGTCGCCGACCAGGCGACGATCGGGGCGTTGACCGCCGATCCGGTCAGCGCACCGAACGGGATGGCGAGCAACAGCCCCGGCCGGCGGGTCTCGGGGAACAGGACGAGCACGGTGGCGACGCCGGTGACCGCGATCGCCGCTTTCGTCAGGTGCCAGAGCGCCGTGCCGAGCGCGACCTGGCGCGGCGTGAGCGGTGTGGCGGCTTGGGCGTGGTAGCTGCGCATCCACTTGAACCCGCCGAGGATCGGCCACAGCGATTCGTTCGAGACGACCATCATCGCCGTCGTCGCGAGCAG
>JAUHYJ010000152.1 GCA_030425785.1 Acidimicrobiia bacterium
GATCCGCCAGCACTCGACGATCTCGTCGATCGACGCCATGTGGTGACGCTCGCCACACAGCGCGTCGTGCAGGACGACGGCGTACGCATCGAGTGCACCGTGGTCGCCGGGCAGATCGAGCCGGGCCGGTGCGGTGACGACGCCGTGCGTGTCCGGGTCGAGTGAGTTGAGCTCGATCGAGATCGACGGTGACGGCTTCATCTCGGCGGTGACGGCGGTCGGCGGGTCGCTGGCGAGCCTCCAGGTGATCGCGAACGGTGCGGATGCGACTCGCTTGCCGGTCCGGAGCCGCACCGGTACGCCCCGCCAGCGGTCGGTGTCGATGGTGAGGACGGTGTCGAGCAGGGTCGGTACCGTGGAATCGTCGTCGACGTCGTCGAGATCGAGGTAGCCGTCGTACTGGCCCAGCACGGTGGCCGTCGGGTCGATCGGCGCGATCGCCCGCAGCAGGTCGACGCGACTGCCGTTCGGCTCGACGAGCGCTTGCGCGACCGTCTGCAGCAGGTGGTTCTGCACGACGTCGGCGACGACGCCGACGCTCTCGTAGAACGAGCCCCGACCCTCGAGCCCGCCGGCCTCGGGGAAGTCGACCGTGACCGCCTCGACGCGTTCGGCGCCGAGCAACGGCGCCAGTGCTGCCGACGACCGGATGATCGGCAGCGCCCGGATCGGCGCCTTGGCCAGGAAGTGATCGACGAGGAACAACCGCTCGGCGTCGAGGTGGCCCGTGATCTCGTCGTACAGCTCGGCGGCCGAGGATCGGTCGTCGCCGAACGGCTTCTCGAGGACGAGCCGCGTGCGTTCGGGTAGCCGGCTCACCGAGAGCGACTTGGCGACCTCGCCGAGGAGCGCCGGCGGCAGTGCGGCATACACGACCGGGCACGCGACGTCACCGAGTTCGTCGGCGATGTCGTCCCACGTCGCTGCCTCGGTGGCGTCGCCGGCGACGAAGCGGAGGTCGATCGCGTCGATCAGCTCGTCGATCGTCGCGTTGGCGCGTCGAGCGAGCGAGTCGTCGATCGCGTCGCGGAGGAGCGCGTCGACGTCGTCCGGCTCGGTGCGCCCGACGCCGATCACGGGGACGCCGAGCCGGCCGGTGGCGTGCAGCAGCACGATCGCCGGCAGCAGCTCGTCGTGGCCGAGGTCGCCCGTGAGGCCGAACACGACGAGCGCGTCGCCGGCACCCTCCGAGGAGCGGTCGCCGTTCGTGTCGCTGGCCTGGCTCATGCGGGGAAGTCTCCTCGTTCGGCGTCGTCGAGCGCGACGGCGGCGCTGATCAACGCGAGGTGGGTGAACGCCTGGGGCGTGTTGCCCAGCTGACGGCCGGTGGGTCCGATCTGCTCGCTGTACAGGCCGAGCGGGTTGGCGAATCCGACGAGCTGATCGAAGTGGTTGCGGGCGTCGTCGACCCGGCCGGCTCGGGCGAGCGCCTCGACCAACCAGAACGAACAGATCGTGAACGCCCCTTCGATGCCGTCGAGCCCGTCGTCGTAGGTCGCGCGGTCGTAGCGGTCGACGAGTGGCCCGTGCGCGAGTCGATCGATCACCACGTCGAGCGTCGACAGCCAGCGCGGGTCCTGCCCGTCGACGAACTTGACGAGGGGCGCGAGCAGGATCGCCGCGTCGACCTGATCGTCGTCGAGCAGCTGCGTGAATGCTCCGACGTCGTCGTTCCAGGCCCGCTCGGCGAGTGTCTCGTGGATCTCGTCGCGAGCGTCGCGCCACCGCTCGAGCGGGGCGGGACGGCCGCGGAAGTCCGCCATCCGGATCGCGCGTTCGACCGCGACCCAGCACATCAGGAGCGAACTCGTGTGGTGCCGGCGCCCGTCGCGGGACTCCCACATCCCGTCGTCGGGGTCCCGCCAGTGGTCGATGACGTGGTCGACGAGACGTCGCACCTTGTCCCAGGTGTCGAGCGACAGGCCGCGGGCGTGCTTGTCGAACAGGTAGAGCGAGTCGATCAGTTCGCCGTAGATGTCGAGCTGGATCTGATCGGCGGCGGCATTGCCGACGCGCACCGGGCGGCTGTCCTCGTAGCCGGCCCAGTCGAGCTCGATCTCGTCGAGCTTCGCGTTGCCGTCGAGGTCGTAGAGCGGCGCGAGCGGCGCGTCGGCCGACACGTCGCATTCGTCCACGCGGTCGATGAGCCACCTGACGAACGCGTCGGCCTCGGTCGTGTGGCCGAGCTCGAGCAGCGCGTACACCGTGAACGCCGCATCACGGATCCAGACGTAGCGGTAGTCCCAGTTCCGCTCGCCGCCGAGCGTCTCGGGCAGGCTCGTCGTCGCGGCTGCGAGCACCCCGCCGGTCGAGCGGTTGGTCAGCAGCTTGAGCGCGAGCGCCGAACGGACGACGAGCTGGCGATAGCGGCCCTCGTAGTGGGTCGGCGCCGACCAGCGCTTCCACCAGTCCGTCGTGGCGTCGAGCAGTGCGTCGACCCCGCCGTCGACATCGATCCCGAGCGGTTCGTCGTCGTGATCGTCGAGGACGAAGCCGACGGAGGCTCCCTCGGCGAGTTCGTACTCGGCGACGATCCGGTCGCCGTCGATCGTGAGAGCGCCGGGCGCGGTGAGGCGGAGGTCGACCGTGTCGGCCTGGATGCGGACGGCCGTTCCACCGCCGGACAGCGATGCGATCTCGGTGCCGTAGCCGGGTCGCGCCACGAGCTCGAGCGCGATCGTCGCGGTTCCGCGCACGCAGCGGACCCGTCGCACGAGTCGCTGGCGGCCCTCCATCGCCATCGCGTCGTCGATCTCGACGATGCCGTCCGCGGCTTGGAAGCGGGTGACGAGCACGTTGGTCTCCGACACGTAGAAGTGGGTCGATCGCCGGATCTCACCGGTCGGCCGGAGGAGCCAGTGTCCACCGTCGGGGTCGAGCAGCGCACCGAACACCGATGCCGCGTCGGCGCGTGGCCAACACAGCCAGTCGATGTCGCCGTTGGTCGAGGTGAGGGCGATCGTCTCACAGTCGCCGATGGCGCCATGGTCCTCGATGTCGGGCGTCGACGGGCGTGATGTCACCCGGACGGGGTACCCCCGGTCGGTGCCGGCGAAACGAGGTCAGCCGGCGAACAGCTTGCGCGCGGTCTGCTCGGCGCGGGAGAAGCGGCTCGACCGGCGCGACCGGGCCCACAGGTCGCCGAGCGTGCCGTCGTCGTGGGCCTCGACGACGAGCGGTGCGACGTACGACGACCTGGCGATGTCGCGCGTGTTGCCGAGCCGGGCGGCGACGCCGTCGTAGGCCGCGATCACGGGGTCGTCCGACGACGACTCCAGCGCGAGCCGGGGTGCCTGCAGCTCGCCGATCATCGCCGCCGTGGCGCCCCAGGTGCGCAGGTCCTTCGCCGACATCGGCACGCCGGACCAGTCGCTGAGCGCTTCGGCGACCGACGACCCGGTGATCATGCCGCCTTCGGGCCCGCAGAACAGTGGCTGATCGGTGCCGTCGCCGTGTTCGCGGCAGCCGCGGATGGCGTCGGCGAGCGTCCGGTCGGTGATGTCGAGGCAGCGGTGGTGGCCGCCTTTGGCCGGGAAGCAGAGCTGGAGGATCGAGCCGTCGGCCACGTGCGAGCAGCGCAGCGTCGATGCCCCGAACGACTCGTTCTCGTCGGCGTAGCGCTCGGTGCCGACCCGGATGAGCGTGTGGTCGATCAGCGCGACCACGATGGCCAGGTCGCCGGCCTCGGCGTCGGCCGCGTCGTGGAGTTCGTCGGCGACGCGGCGTCGGAGCCGTGGCATGGCGGCGGCGATGTCGCCGAGCCGGGCGAACTTGGCGGCTTCGGCGGCCTCACGGAATGCGTCGTGGTAGCGGTACTGGGTTCGTCCCCGGTCGTCGACGCCGATCGCCTGGACGTGGGCTCGCACGTCGGCGGCGACGCGCACGTCGGTCCAGGCCGGTGGGATGGCGAGCGCGTCGATCCGTGCGCGCCGGCCGCCGGTGACCCGGCGACCGGAGGCGTCGACGTAGGTGAAGCCGCTGCCGTGTCGTCGCCGGGTGATCGGCAACGTGGCCGGGTCGACGTGGCGGAGCCCGGCCTCGCTCGCCACGTCGGTCGGGTCGATCACGCTCACGTCACACCGGTTCCCCGGCGTGCCGCTCGACAAACCGCAGCCGGCTGCGGCGGCGAACCGCTGTCATGAGTAGTCAGCGAGTGACTACTCTCTGACGGATGTGGCGTGTCGTGCTGGTCGGTGCTCTGCTCGCCGCGTGTGGCGGGACGGACGACGACACGCGGCTCACGGTCTTCGCAGCGGCGTCGCTGACCGAGTCGTTCACCGAGCTCGGGGCCACTTTCGAGGACGACCACCCCGGCGTCGAGGTCGTGTTCAACTTCGCCGGGTCGTCCGAGCTCGTGAGCCAGATCGCCGACGGCGCGCCGGCCGATGTCGTGGCGACGGCGGACGAGGCCACGATGGCGCGACTCGACGTGGCACCGATCGTGTTCGCGACGAACCGGCTCGAGATCGTCGTCGAGCCGGGCAACCCGCTCGGCATCGCGCGGCTGCGCGATCTGGACGACCCCGACCTGGTGGTCGTGCGGTGTGCCGATCCTGTGCCCTGCGGCGCCTACGCCCGTGACGTGTTGGCAGCCGCCGACGTCGACATCACGCCGGCGTCGCTCGAGCAGAACGTGAAGGCGGTCGTGACGAAGGTGGCGCTCGGCGAGGCCGACGCCGGGCTGGCGTACGCGACCGACGTGCGGTCGGGCGACGTGGACGGGGTCGAGATCCCCGAGGCCGCCGATGTCGTCGTCCGCTACCCGGTCGCCGTCGTCGACGACGCGGACTCCGACGCGTCGGCCTTCGTCGGGTTCGTGACGGGCACCGCCGGGCAGGCGATCCTCGCCGAGTACGGGTTCGGCGCGCCGTGAGCTCGCGCCGCACCGAGCGGTTGCCCGCCCTCGCGCTCGTGCTGGCCGGGCTGGCGGTGGTGTTCTTCGCGCTGCCGTTCGTCGGCCTGCTCTGGCGTGTGCCCTGGGGCGACCTACTCGACGTGCTCGGCCGGTCGTCGGTCCGAACCGCACTCTGGCTCTCGATCCGGACCTCGCTGATCGCCAGCCTGATCGCCCTCGTGTTCGGGGTCCCACTCGCCTGGTTGCTCGCCCGGGTCGACTTCCCCGGGCGCGGTCTGGTGCGCGCCCTCGCAACGCTGTCGATGGTGCTGCCGCCCGTGGTCGGCGGCGTCGCGCTGTTCGCGTCGTACGGTCGGCGCGGGTTGTTCGGGCAGTACCTGGACGAGTGGTTCGGTGTGCGCTTGCCGTTCACGACGACAGCGGTCGTGGTCGCGCAGGTGTTCGTCGCCATGCCCTTCCTCGTGCTGACCGTCGAGGCGGCCCTGCGACAGCTCGACCCGCGCGTCGAGGACGCGGCACGGACGCTCGGCGCCGGTCGGTGGTACGTGTTCCGCCGTGTCACGTTGCCGAGCATCCGGCCGGCGTTGGTGGCCGGGGTCGTGTTGGCGTGGGCGCGTGCGCTCGGCGAGTTCGGCGCGACGATCACGTTCGCCGGCAACTTCCCGGGCGAGACCCAGACGATGCCGCTCGCGACGTACCTGTCGCTCGAGACCGACCCGGACGAAGCGTTGATCCTCGCGTTGGTGCTCATCCTGGTGAGCTTCGGGGTGCTCGCCGGCCTCCGAGACCGGTGGTTGCGCGCATGAGCCTCGACGCCGCCGTGCGCCTCGATGTCGGCGGATTCGTGCTCGACGTCGACCTGACCGTCGAGCCGGGCGAGGTCGTGGCGGTCCTCGGCCCCAACGGGTCGGGCAAGACGACGCTGTTGCGTGCCGTCGCAGGGCTGCAGCCGCTCGACAGCGGTTGCGTGCGCGTCGACGGCGAGACGCTCGACGATCCGGCCGCCGAGGTGTTCGTGCCACCAGAGCGTCGGCCGATCGGCGTCGTCTTCCAGGACTACCTCCTGTTCGGCCACCTGTCGGCGCTCGAGAACGTCGCGTTCGGTCTGCGTGCCCGCGGTGTCGCTCCCCGCGACGCGCGCCGGCAGGCGGGGGAGTGGCTCGATCGCGTCGGCCTTGACGGGTTCGCCGACGCCCGCCCCTCCGGCCTGTCCGGTGGGCAGGCGCAGCGCGTCGCGCTTGCGCGCGCCCTCGCCGTCGATCCGCGCGTCGTGCTGCTCGACGAGCCGTTGGCAGCCCTCGACGTCGCCACCCGGCGACAGGTGCGCCGCGAGCTGCGGCACCAGCTCGACCGCTTCGACGGGATGCGGGTGCTCGTCACCCACGACCCGGTCGACGTGTACGCACTGGCCGACCGGGTCGTCGTGCTCGACCACGGCCGGGTGGCGCAGACCGGCACGATCGCCGAGATCACCGCCCACCCCCGGTCGCGCTACGTCGCCGAGCTGGTCGGGACCAACCTGATCACCGGCGTGGTGGGCCCCGACGGGTTGCGGACGCGCGACGGTGTGACGGTCGCGGTGCTCGCCGAGTTCACCGGCGAGGCGCTCGCGATCGTCCGGCCCCAGTCGATCACGCTGTCGCGCACCAGTGCCGACACGAGCGCGCGCAACACGTTCGCCGGCGTGGTCGACGACATCGACCGGCTGGGCGACCGTGTCCGCGTCGGCATCGACGGCCCGCTGCACCTCGTGGCCGAGATCACGGTGTCGGCGCTCGACACACTCGAGCTGCGCCCGGGCGACCGTGTCGCCGCTGCGGTCAAGGCCACCGACATCGAGGTGTATCCGGCGTGAACGCCGCCGGTGGACCGCTCGTCGGCGAGTGGGCCTGTCTCGGCGTGCTCTACGGCGAGCCGGCCCACGGCTGGGCGGTCGCTCGGCGACTTCGGCCCGACGGCGACATCGGACGGGTGTGGCAGCTGTCGCGACCGCTGACGTACCGCTCGCTCGACCGGCTGGTCGAGCGCGGCTGGGTCCGGCCGGTCGCCGAGGAGGCCGGGGTGGGCGGCCCGAACCGGCGGATCCTGGCCGTGACACGCACGGGCCGAACGCGCTTCGGTCGCTGGGTGGCCACGCCGGTCGAGCACCTGCGCGACCTGCGTAGCGAGCTGTTGCTCAAGCTGGTGTTCGCGGAGACCTACGACCTCGACGTCGGCCCGATGCTCGACGCGCAGCGGCGGCTGCTCGGTGAACAGCTGGACGCGCTCACGGCCGACGACCGCTCGCTCGACGACGTCGTGGTGCGGTGGCGGGTCGAGGCAACCCGTGCCGCGGTGCGCTTCGTCGACGAATACCGTGCGCGTCGTGACGAGCTTCGCTGACACGCCCACATTGCACGGCGATCTCGTCGTGCTCCGGCCGCTGACGGGCGACGACGCCCCGGCGATGTTCGCGGACCTCGACGACCCCGACGGCATGCGGCTCACGGGGACCCACACCGACTTCACGTTCGAGCAGATCGAGCGGTGGTGCGCGACGCGTGCCGACCACGACGACCGCCTCGACCTGGCGATCACCGACGCCGCGACGGGCGCATGGCTGGGCGAGGTCGTGATCAACGAGTGGGACCCCGACAACCGGTCGTGCTCGTTCCGCATCGCCGTGTCACCCGGCGCACGCGACCGCGGCGTCGGGAGCGAGGCGACGCGCCTGATCGTCGACCACGTCTTCGACGCGATCGACGACCCGCCGGTCAACCGGCTCGAGCTCGAGGTCCATGCGTTCAACCCGCGCGCCCGCCACGTGTACGAGCAGGCCGGCTTCCGGTACGAGGGCACGCGTCGCGAGAGCCTGCGCTGGGACGGCGAGTACGTCGACTCGATCGTCATGAGCATCCTGCGCTCCGATCGCTCCGACTGAGGGCACACTGGACGGGTCATGGCCGACCCGACCGATGCCACCGTCCCGCCGATCATGCGGCACGTGCCGCCCAGCGACGACCCCGACGCGCTGCTCGACGGGTTCACCGAGTACACGATCGGCCAGGGCGTCGAGATGTACCCGGCGCAGGAAGAGGCGCTGCTCGAACTGATCGAGGGCAACCATGTGATCCTCAACACGCCGACGGGCTCGGGCAAGTCGCTGGTGGCCGAGGCGGCCCATTTCGTGGCGCTGGCCCGCGACCAGCGCAG
>JAUHYJ010000831.1 GCA_030425785.1 Acidimicrobiia bacterium
TGCCCACGACTGGACCGCGTCGCCGCTCGGCCCGCCGTCGACGTGGCCGAACGCCCTTCGCTCGGCCGTCGCCACGTGCGTGTCGTCCCGCTTCCCGCTGCTCGTGCTGTGGGGGCCCGAGCTCGTGAAGATCTACAACGACGGCTATGCGATGATGCTCGGGACCGAGAAGCACCCCGGCGCACTCGGCCAACCGGCGGAGCGCATCTGGCCAGAGATCTGGGACGAGATCGGGCCCATGTTCGAGAGCGTGGTCAACACGGGTGTCCCGACCTGGAGCGAGCACCAGCCGCTGGTCATCGACCGCCACGGGTTCTCCGAGGAGTGCTACTTCACGTTCTCGTACAGCCCGCTCTACGGCGACGACAGTCGTATCCACGGGGTGCTCGACATCTCGGTCGAGACGACGAAGGAGGTCGTGCAGGCTCGCCGCCTGGCGTGCATCGCCGACCTGAACGCCGCGCTCCCGACCGCCGAGCGGGCCACCGACGTCTGCGTCGGAGCCGTTCGTGCGCTCGGACGCCACGCCGACGACATCGTCGCCGTCGACACGCTGCTGAACGTCGACGGCACGCTCGTGCCCGTGGCGTCGAGTCGCCGCACGCCGCAGTCGGCGGCGCCCCTGTACTCCCTGGCTGCCGACCTGCTCGACGGTGAGGCGCGCACCCTGGGCCAACCCGCTGACGGGCACCCTGCCCAGCACCGCCTGTGCCCGTTGACCGACGGTGACGGCAACGTGATCGGCGCGCTCGCCGTCAGCCTCCACCCGCAGCGGCCGTTCGACGCCGACTACGTCCAGTTCGTCGACGTGGTCGCCCAGACCATCGGGAACGCACTCGATCGCGCCCAGCGTCGATCGGAGATGGTCGGCGAGCTGCAGCTGGTCAACGACACCCTCCAGCGGGCCATGTTGTCGCCGGTGCGCGACACCGACACGATCGCCGCCCGCTACCTCCCGGCTGCGAACAACCTCTCCGTGGGTGGCGACTGGTATGACATCGTCGAGCTCGCCGATGCACGGCGGGCGCTGGTCGTCGGTGACTGCGTGGGCCATGGCCTGCACGCGGCGACCGCGATGGGTCAGCTCCGGAGCGCGGCCCGCGCACTGCTGCTCGAGGGCTGCGATCCGGCCCGGATGGTGTCGTCCCTCGACACGTTCTCGACGTCGATCGAGGGTGGCGCGTGCGCGTCGCTCGTCTGCGTCGTCGTCGACCGCGAGCGGCGGGAGCTGACCTACTGCCGCGCCGGTCATCCGCCCCCGATCATGTCGAGTGCGTGGGGTGATCGTTGGCTCGACGCAGCCGGGGGACCGGTGCTCGGTCTCGCGACCGACGCCGAGCGAACGAACTCGACCCTCACGTTCCGGCCCGGTGACGTACTCCTCATGTTCACCGATGGCCTCGTCGAGCGGCGCGGCCGGCCCATCGACGACCAGCTCGTGCGGCTGGCAGAGTTGTTGGCCGGCCGTCGGGACCATGGCGTCACCGAGATAGCGAACGCCGTCCTGACGGGTCTCGACACGAACACCACCGAGGACGACGTCGTGATCGTGGTGAAGCGCCTCGCCGAGACCGAGTAGCCCGGCCGGGGCCTGATGGTCCGTTATCAAGGGGCTATCGACCAGCCGTGGCGAGGAGTAGCGTGACGGCGTGGCGGACGAACGGGGACACCGCTGGTT
>JAUHYJ010000153.1 GCA_030425785.1 Acidimicrobiia bacterium
CATCAAGGCCGCTCGGTATCGCGATCACCGTCGGTGGCCGTCGCCGGCGACCGTCGTAACGATCGAGCTGCCGGTTCGCGCGTGGGTCAGGGGCGGCATCGGCGGCTGTCGATATGCGTGGCCCAGAGCCGGCGGTAGGTGGCACCCACGAAGGGCGTCGGCGGCGCGCGTTATGGGTCACCTCAGCGAGCGCCGAGGTGCCGAACCCGAGCAGTGATGGTGGTGTCGGTCGGTCGCGAATATGCGCAGCTCGGCGGGGTCGTCGCCACGCCGTGCCTCGACCTCGGTCGGGGCTTGGAGCGTCTACGAACACGACGGCTCGTGCCGTCGGCACCTCGCGGATGGTCCCACTGGATCACCCATTCTTGAATAGCTTCGCGAAGCGCTCAAGCCACGGGCGTCCGGCGAATTCGACTTCGATCCACTCCGACGGGAACTGCTGTTGGCGCGCAGTGAACCATTATCGGCGTGTTCAACCGGCCGTGGGAACCGGATCATGGCGCAGTGGATCGGTCGAACAGGTCGGTTCCCGTTGAGCGGTCCTCGTGCACACGGGAACCTGGTGTCGTCGGCCAGATCGCGAGGACGATCCAGAGTGCGACACCGGTGGTGATGTAGACGTCGGCGACGTTGAACGTTGGCCACCAGCCGAGGTGCAACATGTCGACGACGCTGCCGGACTCGAGCCGATCGATGCCGTTGCCTACGGCACCGGCCACGATCATCGAGGTCGGGACTGCTGGCGCATGGCCTGCGTCCCAGGCCCGCACGAGGAGTGCAGCGATCAGCAGGCTCGCAGCGATGAGCGCCACGGCGGGGAGCCGGTCGAAGAAACCGAAGGCGATACCATCGTTGTAGTCCAGTTGCAGATCGAGCGGTCCCGGAAGCACGATCGGCCCGTCGCCGAGTGCTCGCCCCGCCCAGGCCTTGGAGGCAAGGTCGCCGGCGACCAGTGCTGCGGTGACGATCGCGAACCTGCTGCGGCGCCGCGAGATCATCGGCTCATGGCAAGGATTCGGCGCGCACCGTTGGCCACGACGGCGAAAATGAGCCCGCCGGCGATCAGGTCCGGGACGGCGGAGTCGAACGCAATGACTCCGATGGCGGCGGCGATGACGAGCGCATTGACCTTGATGTCGTTGGCCGTGAAAATCCAGCTGGCTTGGAGGTGGACTTCACCGGAACGGACGCGGTTGAGCACGACGAGAGTGACGATGTTGCCGGCGAGCGCAAGGACGGAGAGCACGATCATCGATGCCGGGTCGGGCAGTTCGGTGTCCACGATGAACCGGCGGATCACTTCGACCAGGCCGACGGCGGCCAGGGCGAGTTGAACGAAGCCACTGACGCGTGCGAGGCGCTTCTTGCGGGCGGCTGCGGTGCCGACGGCGGCGAGACTGAGCGCATACACGCTGGCGTCGGCGCCCATGTCGAGCGCATCGGCGATCAGGCCCATCGAGGCGCTGATGAGCCCGACGGTGAGCTCACCGACGAAGAACCCGGCGTTGATGATGAGCGCGATGATCAGCGCGGTTCGTTCTCGCCCCGAGTCGCCTTGGGTGTCGATGTTGCTGGTGTCGTCGACGTGGCGGGCACCGAGCCCGAGCGGTTCGAGCGCATCGGCGATCGTGTCGGCGTTGGTGTGATGTTCGATGAGGACGTCGCGGTGTTGGCTGTCGAACTCGATCCGCTCGACGTCATCGCGGTCGTCGAGTGCCATGCGCACCAGTTGTTCTTCTGCGGCGCAGTCCATTGCGGGGACGTGAAATCGACTGACCGTCATGACAATGCCTGAGCGTCGGGTTCGTAGTTGGGGCACAGCTCGATGCCGGTGTCGGTGACAGCGAGAAGCCGCTCAGCGGAGCGCAGAACGTCGACGACCTCGGAGTGCGCGATGCGGTAGAACGCCTCGCGGCCGCTTCGCCGATCGACTACCAGCCCGCAGTCCCTCAAGCACTTCAGATGCCCGGAGATGTTGGCTTGCGACGCCCCGAGCGCCTCGACGATGTCGGTCACCCGGCGCTCGCCGTCAGCGAGCAGTCGCAAGATCGACAGGCGTGTCCGATCACCGAAACCGCAGAAGAGCTTCGCCGCAACAGCGACGTCGTTGGAACGATCGTCGGTTGCACCCATGACCCCGATCATATCGGTCATCACCGATACATCGGTGAGCAGCTATACGACTGCCGCGTTTCGAACGCTCGTACCGGGGACGGGACAGCGGTCCGCCAGATCGCTAGCAGGGCCGATCGTCGGTCGCAGCCAAGTATCGACAGCGATCGTCCGGCCGGCCAATACAGCGAGCGCAAGGGTACTGCGAGTCGGCTGGGCGCGGGAGCTCGGTTGCTGATGCGTGGGCCGACTGGCGCTGGTGCGCTGGCGTCGGCACTGCTCGTTGGTTCAGGGACGATTCGGTCAGGACAGCGTTTCGAGGATCGCTGTGCGGTCGGCTGAGTCGTCGTTGCAGACCTCTGCCCAGCGTGCGGGGGTGGCGTTCCATTCGTCGTCTCGGGATTTGAGTGGTGCGCCGCGTGCGATGAGGTGGTCGACCATGTGGGGTTTGGCGTATTGGACGGCGAAGTGGAGCGAGGTGACTCCTCGGTACGGGGCGGCGTCGATCGGCACGCCGATATCGAGGAGGTGGTCGACCACTGCGGATCGGTCGTTGCGTGCTGCGAAGGTCATTGCCTCGCTGAGGATCTGTTCGGGGTCGTCGGTGGGTGGGGGTGCTTGGGGTCGGCCGACGTGTGCCCAGTTCGGCCGGTACGGACCGGCCGGCTGCAGCAGCTCGCCGGTCGGGGAGATCCAGTTGGCGACGAGGTCGAGTTGGCCGGTGGCGGCGGCCAACCAGAGAGTCGGCCGGTGGAGTCCCTGTTCGATGAGGACGTCGGCGGATCGTGTTGATCCGTGCATCGCTGCGGACTCGAGCGCGGTGATGGGTGATGCGTTGTCGCACAGCGATGTCGGGTCGGCGCCGGCTTCGAGAAGCCGGGTGCAGAGGTCGGCGAGGTTCCAGCATCCGGCGAGACCGAGCGCTCGATCGAGCGATGCGCCTGCGTCGATGAGCACGTCGGTGCACGCCGGGTCGACGTCGTGGGGTGGCTGGGTGGCCCATTCAAGAAGTGTGTGGTCGTTCCAGACGCCGTTGACGAGTTCGGTGTCGGCAGCCAACGCTGCTCGAAGCCCTTCGGCGTCGCCGGCGAGCAGGGCATGGAGCGCTGGTTGGATTCGCTCGTCGGACACGGTGGCCATCGGGTCCAGTGTCGCGCGCAGCGGCCGCGAGCCGAGCGGCTCCTCGGCGCCGGGAGAGCGGGTCAGAGCATGGAGCCGAGATCGGACGTGACGGTGGGGTAGGCGGCGGTCATTGATTTGAGCTGTCGGGTGGTGAGGCCGAGTTTGATCGCGAGCGCGCAGAAGTTGATCAGCTCGCCGTATTCCGGGCCGAGCATGTGGGCGCCGACGATCGTGTCGTTGCTGGTGTCGACGAGGATCTTCACTGCTGCGGTGGTTTCTCCGATCCGGTAGTTGGAGTACCAGCCGCTGGTGTCGGTGTATCGGACGTCGAGGTCGATGCCGGCGTCGACGGCGTCGGTTTCGAGCATGCCGACGCGGGCGAGTTCGGGGATGGTGAACACTGCAGTGGGGACGCCGGCGTAGTCGGGGACAGTCGTTGTCGATTTCAGCATGTTGGATGCGGCGACTTTGCCTTCGAACACGGCGACCGGGGTGAGTGGCATGCCGGGCGTGTCGGCGGAGTCGCCGGCGGCGTAGACGGCGGGGTTCGTGGTGCTTTGCAGGTGGCCGGCGACCTTCACCCCATGGGGGCCGTGTTCGACGTTGGCGTGTTCGAGGCCGAGCCGGGAGAGCTCAGAGATCCGTCCGGCGCCGTGCACGACCAGGTCGGCGCCGATCGTGGACTGCTCACCGTCGCGGCTAACGGTCACCTCGAAGCCGGACCCGTCAGTGCCGACGGACACGACCGAGGTCTCGGTTCGGGTGTCGATTCCGACCTCTTCGCCACGTTGGACGAGGAGGTCGACGAGGTCTGGATCGAACCCTTTCAAGGGTCGCGGGCCGTGATCGATGATCGTCGGGCGGCTGCCGGCGCGGGCTGCGATGTGGACGAACTCGAAGGAGATGAACCCGCCACCGACGAACACGATCCGTTCCGGCAGTTCGTCGAGATCGAGGAATGCGGTGCTGTCGATGAGATGATCGGCGCCGGGGAAGTCGAGCGGTCGCGGGCGGGCACCGGTCGCGATGAGGAAGTGCTCGGCGCTGTAGGCCTCGCCGTCGATGTCGAGCGAGTTGGGTCCGGTGAAGGTCGCCGAGCCGTGCAGCGTGTCGACGCCGTTGCCGGTCAGTCCGCGTTCCATGTTCTCCGGGACGGGTTCGGTGAAGCCGAGCTTGTGGCCCATGAGGTCGGCCCAGTTGATTTGGATGCCGTTGGTGTCGATGCCCTTGCCGGCCATGAGTCGGGCGCTGTCGATGATTTCGGCGCCCCGTCGGAGGATCTTCTTCGGGTCGCAACCGCGGAGCGCGCATGTGCCCCCGTATGGGAGTTCGTCGACGATCGCGACACGCCAGCCGGCCGAGGCGCACTTGTTCGCTGCCGCGTTGCCGGCCATCCCGGCGCCGATCACGATCAGGTCGTAGCTGTTGTTGCTCATCGCAGGTGCGTGGTGCTTTCTGGTCGGTGGGTCGGTCACGCCGGTGACGTGGCGGTGAGGGTTTTGAGTGTTCGGTGGACTTCGGGGAGGCAGCATTGGCCGCTCGGGTTCAGGTGCTCACATGCGCAGCGCCCTTCTGCGACAGCGGCCTTGATCGATGACTTGATCGTGCTGACCCCATCGTGGGCTTCGAGGTCGTCGCGAAGATCGTCGGCAGTGTGCGCGAAACAGAAACACACCGGCGACTCGTTGTTCATCGCTTTCGATCCGACTCGGGTCCGCACCGCGTCAACCGTGATCGACTGCGCGTCGAGGTGGAACACGACCTCGCACTGCTTGTTTGCGCAGTGCTGCCACGCACCGTCAACCGCTCCAGGCAGATGTGGCCGCACCGGTGCCACACCGACGACCGGGCCCACGTGCCCGCAACTCTGACACGGTCGACCCGTCGTCGTCGAGGAGTCACAACAGCTCACAACGACACCTCGTCGTTCAATCCGCGCCGACCCGACGACACCGCAACAGCTGAGCGCAACGGCGGCGGACCATCGTCCAACTCAGTATTCGGGGTGTCGGTCGGTGCGCTGCGACGCCACCGAACGAATCCCGCCACTGCCACCAACGTTGCGACGGAGGCCAGAAGCCAGCTCCCGATCCCAACGCCCGCGATCGCACCGGTCAGTCCGACGGCCGCAAGAAGCGGGAAGCCGCAACACAAACCAACCGCAGCAGCGACCGCACCGAACGGCGCGAAAGGAGATGACCTGGAAGGGCTCATGCGACCGATCGTAGAGCTTCTCCTACAGGAGAAGGTCAAGGGGGTAACGTTCGATCATGCTGATCGGACAGATTGCTGACGAACTCGACGTGCCGACGAGAACGATCCGCTTCTACGAACGCAAAGGCCTGCTCCCCGAACCGCAACGAGCAACGAACGGATACCGGATCTACGACGACACGACCATCGCCCGGCTCCGCTTCATCCGCAACGCACAAGCAGCCGGCCTGACCCTCGCCGAGATCGCCAGCATCATCCACGTCCGCAACGACGGCACCGCCCCATGCAGCCACGTCGACACGCTCCTCCAAACGAAACTCGGCGAGATCTGCGAACGCCGACGCCAACTCACCGCACTCGAATCAGAACTCACCCAACTCCTCCAACGCAGCAGCCAACTCGACCCCACCGACTGCACCGCCGGCGAGATCTGCCACATCTTCACGAACGACGATCGCAGCTGACCCCGATCGGTGGCGGTCCTCGCTAGCTGAAGGTATCTCAGCGGGGCGCGTACATGATGACGCCAACCCCGACGAGGCAGATACCGGCACCGAGAAGGTCGAAACGGTCGGGTGTGAATCCGTCGACCACGGTTCCCCATGCGAGTGATCCTGCCACGAAGATTCCACCGTATGCGGCCAAGATTCGACCGAAGTTCGCGTCGGGTTGCAGCGTGGCGACGAACCCGTATGCGGCGAGCGCTGCGATGCCGGCACCGATCCACGCGAGGCCTCGATGCTCGCGCACTCCCTGCCAGATCAGCCACGCGCCGCCGATCTCCGCCAACGCTGCGAGGACGAACAGCGCGACCGACCGGGCAGTCGACATCACTTCACCTCTTGAGCATCGACCAGCTCTGACCGGTGCGGTGCTGTCGGTTGAACGGCGAGTATCGGACAGACCGCATCGGTGTGCGGCGTCGAGCTCGTCGGCCGGTCGGCAAGTTGCACGATCGAACTCAACCGGTGCTCGACGTGCTGGAGGTGCTCGATCATGGAACGGACATCTCGGAGATGATCTTCGGCAAGTGCCTGCAGGTGTCGGCAGGGGCGCATCCCGTCGGCATCGAGCGCGATCAGTTCGCCGATGGCATCGAGCGGCAGGCCGATGTCGCGGGCAGCGGCCACGGTACGGAGCCGCCGCTCGTCTTCGGCGCTGTACGTGCGATAGCCGTTCGACAGACGCTCGGGCGGCGGAATGACGCCGCGGCTCTCGTAGTAGCGGATCGTCTTGGCCGGCAAACCGACCCGCTCGGCGAGTTCGCTGATCTTCATTCAGTCCTTGACCTTCCCACGACAGCAACGTTTACGGTCGACTCTATGTCCGACCAAACCGCCAGCACCGGCTGGCTCCGCTACACCGCATGGGCAGCAGCCTCGGTCACGCTCGGCCTAGCGGGATATCTCGGCTACGTCGTCTACCCCCGCTTCGACCTCCCTGCCGGTGCCGGTGCTGGCCTGCTCGTCCTGGCCGCCGCTGCAGGAGTCGCCTCGTTCTTCTCGCCCTGCTCATTCCCACTGCTGGTGTCGATGCTCGCCCGACCACTCGCCGCACCCGACGACTCCAATCCAACGCGTCGACCGCTCGGACGCGCGCTGGTCTATGCGACGGCGCTGTCGATCGGTGCGGCGATGTTCCTTGGCCTCCTCGGGGGAGTTCTGTCTCTGGGCGCCGGATCGGTGGTGGACGACGTGACGTTCACGAGTACCACGGGCCGCGTGCTCCGCGTCGTCGTCGGTGCCGCGCTGATCGTGTTCGGACTCGTCCAGACCGGACGAATCGAGGTCAACTTGCGTCGATTCGAGCCCGCGCTCCACCGCACACTCGGCAAACAGGCCGGGCTCCGTCGTCGACGACCATTTCGCGGGTTCGTCCTGTTCGGCTTCGTCTATCTGCTCGCTGGCTTCGGTTGAACCGGTCCGATCCTGGCCGGTCTGGCCAGCCAAGCCCTCATCGCCGGAGGAACCAGCGCAGCGCTCGTCAGCTTCGCCGTCGCGGGCACAGCAATCATCACGTTGATGTTCGCGCTGGCACTCTTGCTAGCGGCGGCACGCGAGCACGTCGTCGACTCGCTGCAACAAGGCGCCCCAACGGTCAAGCGATGGGGAGGACGAATCCTCGTCGTGGTCGGAGCGTGGCTCATCACCCTCGGAGCTTTCGCTCACTTCTTCGCTGACGTCTTCCCCGTGTGAGCAACCTCGCCGGCGGGCCCACCCCGCTCAATCAGCGCACGGTATCCGCTGCGCCCCATCAGCTTCAGACCCGTCTCGGATCGGGCACGTTGCTCACGGCGGGTGCGCGGCATGTGGGATCGATGTCAAGCGCGCGGAAACGCACGTCCGGTTTGTACATTCGACCCATCCGGGATCCGGCATTACTTGCACGAAGCGGCGCCCGATAACGCGCACCTCAGAAGCTGCAGCCGCCTGCCGGTAGGTCAGAGTCGGAGACGCCGTCGGCATGGTCATACAGCGCGACCAGCAGCGGCTGAGGACAGCGGCGTTGGCCGCCGATGCGGAGCTCGAGGTGGAGATGAGGCGCACCGGATCGGCCGGTGTCGCCGCTGTCGGCGATGTGTTGTCCCGGCGCAACC
>JAUHYJ010000832.1 GCA_030425785.1 Acidimicrobiia bacterium
TCGGCGAGGCGACGCGACCGGTCGGTGTGCACGTCGAGATGGGTGCCGCCGGGGCCATCGGCGACGCGCTGGATCTTGAGGTGGGCGTCGCCGTCGGGCGGGACGAACGTCGCGAACTCGTCGTGGACCCCACGCGTCGGCGACATCGTGGTGTCCGTCACCCGCCGCCAGAACTCCTGCGTCGCGTCGAAACCGGCGGCCGGTCGGTCGACGAACGCGGTCACCCATCGGATCTCCATCCGAGCGAGCGTAGGCGCCGGTGTCAGACTGGAGGCATGGGGGTTCTCGGCCCGGATGCGTTCGACTTCTGGCTCGGCGAGTGGGACTGCACGTTCGAGGGTGGCCGGGCCGTCAACCGGCTCACGCGGGAGCACGAGGGCAACGTCATCGTCGAGCGCTTCACCCTGATCGAGCCGCGGGAGTGGCACGGCACGAGCGTCTCGGTCTACGACGCGACCGGCGAGCGGTGGCGGCAGACGTGGGTCGACGACGACGGCGCCTACTGGGCGTTCGTCGGCACCACGATCGACGGCGACCCGAGCTTCGCCACGCCGGAGCCGGTCGACCACCCGGCCCGGTTCAAGCGCATGGTCTTCTCCGACATCGCCGACGACTCGTTCCGTTGGCGTTGGGAGTCGAGCGAGGACGGCGACGACTGGACCGTCAACTGGGCGCTCGACTACCGCCGCCGCTGACGGCGCGACGGCGCGGGCGAATCAGCCGGCGATGACGGCGACCGCTGACCCGAACCAGTCCGGAAGATCGAGGTCGCCGAACGTCGTCCACCCGGGGCCGACCGCGACCAGCTCGTCGCCGGCCCGACCGAGCGCGGTCGGCAGCCAGCCAGGCGTCACGTACATCCCGGCTCGCTCGCCGGTCGAGCTGATCCGGACCAGCCGCTGTGAGCCGTCCTGCACGCCGACCACCACGCCGTCGGCGTCGGCGACCAGCGGCGGAGCCGCCGGTACGGCAGGTGCACCGGCCCCCGGCACACCGACCTCGACCACCCAGTCCATCGTGGGCGACCGGTCGGGGTCGCTGATCGACGGCACGTCGAACGATCCCACCTTGCCGTTCGCACTGGCGACGTACAGCCGGTCGTCGGCGACGGCGAGCGACCCGGGCAGCCGGTCGAGCTCGAGTTCGGGGCTGACGTCGAGGCACCACACGCCGTCGGCGAGATCGAGCGTGTGGACGAACGCATACGGCTCGCCGTCGGGCGTCCCGTCGAGCGTGCCGCGGTACAGCGTGAACAGCAGCCCTTCGTCGTCGGCGTGGACGTGCGACCGGGACAGACCGGCCATCCGCTCGTCGACCTGCTGCGACTTGTCGCGCAAGTTGAGCGGCAGCGACACCTCGCCCGTGGCCGTCGAGTACACCCGCACGCGGTAGAAGCGCGGTGCCTCGGCGGGGACGTACTCAAGCAGGAAGACCTGGGCCGGGAGCCCCGCCTCGATGCGGCGGCCGAACGCCTCGGCCACGAAGTTGCCGTCGAGGCTCGTCCGGTGCACGACCCCGTCGCGGTCCGCGATGACGAGGTCGGTCGACGTCTTCGGGCCGGCGATGTCCCCGTCGGCGCGCACGCCGGCGAAGGTGGTGAGCCCCACGAACTGCCCGCCGTCCGCCACGGCGTCCACGGCCAGCGGGCCGGGCAGCTCGAGCTCGTCG
>JAUHYJ010000154.1 GCA_030425785.1 Acidimicrobiia bacterium
CCGGCAGCTCGATCTCGTACGCGACCTGTTCGAGTATCTCGAGCTCGCCGGTGATCGTCGCCGACTCGCCGACGCCCACCTCGATGCGCTCGACCCGTCGAATCGACCCGACGTCGAAACCGCCGTCGTCCAGCCCGCCGTCGTCGAGACCGCCGTCGCCCAACGCGCCGTCGAGCGCTCCGTCGTCCAGGACGTCGCCCCACGCCGGGTCTTCGGCGAACGACAGCATGCCGTCGACCAGCTCCTCGAGGTCGGAGCGCTCGATCCGTTGCAGGCCGGATGTGACGGCGTCCATGACGGTCATGGTCGGCGACACGTACCACGACCCGTCGGTGCGATGCGCGGCGAAGGCGACGCCGCCGAACTCGTCGGGCAGGGCGTCGAGGACGCCTTCGAGCAGGTCGACGAACTCCTCCGTCGCGTCGCTGTCGCCGATCAACGCCTCGAGGCAGCCGGATTCGTCGATGTCCGGTCCGACCAGCACGTAGTCGCGGCACCCGTCGACGGCTTGCAGCGTGAGGCGCCCGGTGAGCGGCTCGCCGTCGACGACACCGTCGAGTGAGATGCGCCGTTCGTCCGGGTCGAACTCGACGGCGAACCGTGCCTCGGTGTCGCCGACCGAGCCGTCGAGCTCGATCCGGCGGGGGCCGATGCCGAGTGTGGCGTCGACCGACTCACCGTCGACGACCCCGGCGACCGTGATCTGGATCCGGTCGGGCGACCACGCGACCTGGACGTCGACCTGCTCGACCGACACGTCGAGGACGAAGTTCCGCAGCACGGCGACGGCGTCGTCGCCGTCGCGTTCGACGTCGAACGCGAGATCCGACAGCTCGATCGTCCCGTCGACGTCACCGAGTGCGTCGTCGAACGCTGCGCGGACGTCGGCAGCGTCGTCGGCGAGCGCTGGCCAGTAGCGGTAGAGCGCCGCCGCTTCGTCCGGGTCGAGCGAGGTGACCATCGCCTCGATGTCGAGGTCGGTGAGCGACTGCAGGAACTGGGCGACGGCTGCGTCCGGCGACTCGCTGCCACGGGCCGCCGGGACCTCGCCGGCGGCGGGCATCGCGCTGCCGTCCTCGCGTCGGAGGCTCTCGGCGACCGTGTGCCACATGGACACGTACCAGCGCCCGTCGCGCCGGACGAGGGCGAGCCCGCCGTCGGGCTCGTCGATCGTCGACTCGTCGACGGTGTCGAGCTCGGACGGGTCGTCGAAGCGGTCGGTGATCAGGTCGCCGAGCGGGAGCTGCTCGCCGTCGACCGTCGCGGTGGCGGTGCCGGCGACGATCTCGGCGAAGAACAGATCGGGGTCGAGTTCGGTCATGCGGTACTCGACACCGGAGAACTCGAGGTCGATCCCCTGGAACCCGGCGAGGTCGACGTCGCCGACCACGCCGAGCCGTTGGAGCTCAGGCAGGACGTCGTCGATCATCGGCTCGACCAACGTGCGGCGTTCGGCTGGGTCCATCACCTCGGCGAGCGAGATGACGTCCTCGGCGGCGAGCGCGTCGAGGAGCTGGTCCATGGCCGCCTCGGGCGAGGACGCCCCGGACGTGGCTCGCAGGGCGCCGAACGCCATCCAGCCGGCGCCGACGAGCAGGACGACACCGACGATCGAGGCAACTGCCCACGGCCACATCGGTCGCCGACCGGCCGGCTCGCCCGGCGACGGCACGACGCCCATCTCGACCGGAGGGGCGGTCGGCGGTGCCGTCGACGCAGCCGAGCCCGGTGCGGGCGGGGCGAACATCGACGCGGGTGCCGAGCCGACGGGTGGCGTCGGCAGCGACGAGGCGGGCGGCGGTGGTGCCGGCAAGGTGGGCGGGGGCGGTTGCACCGGCTGCGCCGAGCGGGGCGGCAGGGTCGGGAGCGTCGGACCGTCCGGCTCGGGCGGGGGTGCCCATGCGTGGTCGTCCGAATCCGGCTGATCCTCGTCCGGCATCCGGCCGACTCTAGATCGTCGGTGTCGCGTGGCGGGTCACCTGTCGACGACCATCGAGACGATGCCGGTCGACACGGCCACGATGGCGCACGAGACCGCGACCACCGCCCCCCAGGCGAGCAGACCGGGCCGGGTGAGCGCCAGCAAGCAGGCGATGCCGACGACCAGCGAGCACGATCCCGCCACCAGGCCGCCGGCGAGCCGCGCCCGGCGGGCCGCGGCGGCGAACAGGGCCAGGGCGACCGACACCGGCACGACCGTCCACGCTGCGACGACGAGCGCGCGGGTGCGACCTTCGATCACGTCGAGCGCCCCCGCCGCCGCGATCACCTCCAGCGTCGAACGCGGCGGCCCACCGACGTGGAACCACGGCAGCAGCAGCGAGCACGCGGTCGCGACGCCGGCGACCAGACATGACACCGTCGCCTTGGCACGCACGGCGCGCACGTTATCCAGTCGGTCGGCCATCGGCCTCCGGGTCAGGTCAGCTCGCTGACGAGCAGCACGATCGCCGAGGCGGCACACACCGAGAGGACCCCGTACCGGACGCGCTCTGGTGCGAGGCGGGCGATCATGTGCTTGCCGATCCAGAGCCCGGCGAACACGGCCGCCACCAGGGCGACGGCGAGCCGCACCTCGCGAGCGCCGATGACGCCGGCGATCGTCAGGCTCGGAATGCTGAACGCGACGATGCTGATCGAGTTGAACGTCGCCAGGCTTGCCCGCAGCACGCTCGGGCCGCTGTGCTGGTAGGTGATCGCCATGGGTGGGCCTCCGATGCCGGCGACCGTGCCCGACAGGCCGGAGGCGGCACCGGCGACGAGTTGGTTGCGCGGTGTCGGTGAGACCCTGAGGCGCGTCAGCGTGGCGATCACGGCGAACAGCACGGCTGCCGCGACCACGATCGAGGTCGCCTGACGTCCGCCCGTCGCGACGAGCCAGGCGCCGGCGATCGTGCCGACCAATCGGGTCGGCACCGCGCGCAGGATGCCCCAGTCGATGTGGTCGCGTTCGCGCCACGCGATCCCGAGGGTGAGCGGCAGGTTCACCATCACGATGGCGCCGGGGATGAACGCGTCGTCCAACAGGCTCAGCGTGGGGGCCGCCATCAGGCCGAGCCCGACCCCGATCGACGCCTGCGTCGCGGAGCCGACGAACACGATGGCGAGGGCGACCGCCATCATCCAGAGTTCGACGCCGGCGTAGCTCGCTGCGAGCACGGCGATCAGCGGTCCTTCAGGCGTTTCGGCGCGGCGGTGGCGGGGTCGTCGGGCCACCGGTGCTTCGGGTAGCGCCCGGCGAGATCCTTGCGCACGTCGACCCACGAGCCGGCCCAGAAGCCGGGCAGATCGGCCGTCACCTGGATCGGCCGGTCCGCGGGCGACAACAGCGACAGCACGATCGGGCGCCCACCGGCGGTCGGGTGCTCGGTCGTGCCGAACAGGTCCTGGACGCGCACGTTCGCCGCCGGCTCGTCGCCGGTGTAGTCGATCGGCACACTGCGCCCGGTCGGCAGAGCGAGTCGCTCGGGGGCCAGGCGGTCGAGCTCGGCGCCCTCCGGCCACGGCAGCTGGGAACGCAGCACCATCGCGAGGTCGACCGACTCGAGGTCGGCGCGGCCGACGGCACCGGGCAGGTAGGGCGCCAGCCACTCGTCGGCGGTGTCGGCGAGGTGCTCCGCACTCCAGTCCGGCCACGGCTCGCCGAGGTTGCGATGCAGGAACTCGACCCGTCGTCGCAGGGAGAGCGACGGGCCCGACCAGCCGAGCACGGCCAGGCCCGTCGCGCGTACCCGTTCCATCAGCGCGGTGGTCGTCGCCTCGCTCGGGGCGGGGCGCCGGGTCGTCTCCCCGAGCTGCATGCCACCGAGTCGTCGCTCGACCCGCTCGACCAGGTCGTCGCGGTCGGCGTCCCAGACGAGGGTCACGCGCTCGTCGACCTCGTCGCCGAAGGCCAGTGCCACCTCGTCGGCGTCGAGACCGGCCGCGAGTCTGATGCGAGCGCGGGAGCGCTTCCCGTCGAGGTCGGCGGCGACGACGAACTCCTCGTGCGCCAGGGGGTCGTCGTCGGGCAGCCAGGCACCCGATCCGGTGCGGAGCTGGAACTGGCCGGGACGCCGACGGCGAGCGAGCCGGTCGGGGAAGGCGTGCAGGAGCGCCATCCCGGCACGATCGGGATCGATCAGGTCACCGTCGAATTCGATCCGCAGCCGACGGGCGAGGTCCGCGGCTCGACGGCGGACCTGGTCGACGGCGCGACGATCGGCCTGGTCGTGTCCACCACGACCGGCGACGAGGCGCAACCGGACGCCGAGATCGCTCGGCCGGTCGTCGGGCCGTCCCCGCAACACGTCGCGCTCGTCGACCAGCACGGCCAGCGCGCACCCGAGCGCCGAGCGTTCGCTGACCAGCATGCGTGCGAGTCGCGGATGGACCGGCAGGCCCAGCATGGTGCGGCCGACGTCGGTGAGGCGCCCGTCGTCGTCGATGGCATCGAGCTCGTCGAGCAGTTCACGGGCCGTCCGCATCGCCTTGGCCGGCGGCTCGGTCAACCAGTGCAGTTCGTCGACAGGGGTGCCCCAGGCCGCCAGTTCGAGCGCGAGGCCGGCCAGGTCGACCTCGGTGATCTCCGGCGCCCGGTGACGAGGGCGGCTGCCGTGCTCGACCTTGCTCCAGAGGCGGTAGCAGGCGCCGGGCTCGACCCGCCCGGCGCGTCCGGCCCGCTGGTCGGCCGAGGCACGGCTGGTCGAGATGGTCGTGAGTCGGCTCATGCCGGTGCCGACGTCGAATCGGGGCGCACGGGCGAGCCCGGAGTCGACGACGATGCGGACCCCGTCGACCGTCAGCGACGTCTCCGCGATGTCGGTCGACAGCACGACGCGCCGCCGGCCCGGGGGCGACGGCATCAGCGCGGCGTCCTGCTCGGCGAGCGACAGTGCGCCGGCGAGCGGGTGGACGTCGACGTCCGGACCGACCGACCCCTCGAGCAGCGCCTGGGTCCGCAGGATCTCGCCGATGCCGGGTAGGAACACGAGCACGTCGCCCGGCTCGTCGCGCAGCGCCTGCTGCACCGTCCGGGCGGTCGCCTGCTCGACGCGCTCCTTGCGGTCGCGTGGCGCCCAGCGCAGATCGACCGGGTGCATCCGGCCATCGCTCTCGACGAGCGGGGCGCCGCCGAGCGCCTGAACCAGCGCGTCGGTGTCGGGCGTCGCCGACATCGCCAGGATCCGCAGATCGGGCCGGAGGTTGGCGCGGGCATCGAGTGCGAAGGCGAGACCGATGTCGGTCGGCAGGTTCCGCTCGTGGACCTCGTCGAACACGACCAGTCCGACGCCGGGCAGCTCGGGGTCGGACTGGAGGCGGCGGGTGAGGATGCCCTCGGTGACGACCTCGACGCGCGTCGCCGGGCCGAGGTGGCGCTCGTCGCGGGTCTGGTACCCGACGGTGTCGCCGACCGACTCGCCGAGCAGGTGGGCCATCCGCCGGGCCGCAGCACGGGTGGCGAGTCGGCGCGGCTCGAGCACGACGATCTTCCGGTCGGCGAGCCAGGGCTCGTCGAGCAGGGCGAGCGGCACCAGCGTGGTCTTGCCCGCACCGGGTGGGGCGACGAGGACGGCCGTGCCGCTGCTCGCGAGTGCGCTGCGAAGTGCCGGGAAGGTCTCGGCGACCGGGAGGTCGGGGAGTGGCCGGTCGGCCACCGTCAGCCGGCCGCTGGCGAACCGGCGAACGGCACCGGGTCGCCGGGCGCCGGGATGTCCGGGGCGCGCCAGTGGGTGGTCGTGGCGATCGCCTCGGCGACCTCGTCCCAGGCGTCGGGGTCCCAGCCATCGGCCATCGCGACGGCCTCGCCGTCGACGCGGATGAACACGAACGCCGGCAGGGTCTCGACGCCGAGCGCCGTGACGACACTGCGGTCGGGGTCAGAGAACACGAGGAACCGGTCGGTGAGCGGGCCGAGGAACCGGCGCGCATCGTCGTCGCCGGCGGTGACGATGAAGTTGACGCGGGCGTGGGAACCGCGGAAGCCCTCGAGGATCCGGACCGCGGTCTTGAGCACCCACGAGCTCTCGTTGGTGTACGGGTCGAGCACGACGCTCGCGAGATGGAACGTCGTGAGCCAGTCGGCGAGGTCGCGCGCCTCGCCGCCGAGCGGCTGCAGCTGGAGATCGTCGGGCAGTTTGGTCGCCACGGCGTGCGATCCTACCGACCGCTGCCGAGGTCGGCCCAACCAATCGGTCGTCGCACGTCGATCCGGCGAGTGGCGTGACCGCACCCGGTGCCACCGCGGCGTAGCGTGGTGGTGTGCATCCGATCGAGCACCTCCGCTACATCGCCAGGTCCCGGGGCGCCGAGCCCGCCGGGCTGGCGCGCGAAGCGGCGACGGCACTGGCGACGCTGCGCGCCGACCCCGCCAACCTGGTCGTCGCCAGCCGGCGGATCGTCGGGCGCCACCCCGAAGCCGGGCAGATGTGGTGGCTCTGTTCACAGTTGCTGGTGGCGTCCGATCCGAGCCGGCTGGCCTGGGAGCTCGCTGACCGGTTGGACGACGACCCCGTCGCCGACGTGTTGGCCGGCGCGCTGCCGCTCGACGCGACGGTCGTGACCGTCGGCAATCCGACCGTGATCGGCGACGCGCTGGTCCGGCGGCCGGACGTTCGCGTGTGGTGCGTCGACAGCGAGTACGGCGCGTCCGATCTCCTGCGTCGCCTCGACCGTCACGAGGTCGTCGGCGAACCGATCGCCACCGAGCAACTGGCCCGGGCCGCATCGGCCGCCGACGTCGTGCTCGTGCAGGCCGCCGCGGCGTGCGCCGGGCGCGCCCTCGCCCCCGTGGGCAGCCAGGTCGTCGCGGCGGTCGCGTCGTCGTCCGGCACGCCGGTGTGGCTGGTCACCGGTACCGGGACCCGGCTGCCGAAGCAGTACGTCGACGAGATCGCGGCGCGGGTCCTCGACGACGACTGGGCCGGCCCGATCGACGACCTGCCGCTCGGCCTGATCGACCAGGTCGTGAACGAGGACGGCCTCGTGCCGATGTCGTCGACTGCGCTGCGGCCCGACTGCCCACTCACGCCCGAGCTGTTGCGGCCGGGCGTCATCTGACCGCGATCCGCGCCGTGTGGTGTGCCGATCGGCGTCGTCCGCGCCGGTACGGTGGTCCGCCATGTCCGCCTGCCGACTGCTCGCCGTCGCGGCCGTGGTCGGCCTGCTGGGTGGCTGTTCGGGTGACGACGATGCGGCGAGCGGAGCCGTGACCGGAGCGCCGTCGACGACTCCGCCGACCGACGCGACGACCGACGCCGCGACCGTGCCGTCGACGACTCCGACGACCGTGCCGCCGCGGACCGTGCCGCCGACGACCGTCGATGTGGCCGCATGGTGCGCCGTCGCGGCCGAGGTCGAAGCGATCGATCGTCTCGCCCCATCCCCCGATCCCGCCGACGTCGAGCTGCGCGTCGCGGCTCGGGTCGAGGCGATCGAGCGTGCCGTCGCCGTCGCCCCGCCGGATCTCGTCGACGACGTGGTGCTGGCGCTCGACGAGACCCGGATGGTCGACGCGGCCCTCGCCGACGTCGGTTACGACCTGCTGCTCGTCGATCTCTCCGTCCTCGACGGAGAGCTGGTCGAGGGGTCCGACGCCGCATCGCTCCGGATCCAGCGGTTCAACGAGCGCGAGTGCGGGATCAGCCCGGTCGTCGACAACGGGGCCGACGACGCACCCGTGCCGTCCGACGGCTCCTTGTTCGACCAGTTCGTCGACGAGTTGGTCGCCCAGGGGTTCACCTCGGACGAGGCCGAGTGCATCTTCGCGAACCTCGACTTCTCCGACGTCGAGGCGCTCGACGACGAGGAGACGGTGCTCGACGCGATCGAGGCATGCAACATCACGCTCGAGCGTCTCGCCGAACTCGAACCGGTCGGACCCGGTGCGGCGTCGCTCGACGAGTTGCGGTCGGTGTTGACGGACGGCGGCTTCCTCGCCGCCGAGGCCGACTGCGTCGTCGAGATCCTCGCCACCTCGACG
>JAUHYJ010000155.1 GCA_030425785.1 Acidimicrobiia bacterium
GCTGTGCCAGTTGAAGATCTCGAAGTCGATCGTCGGCGCACCCGGCACCGGCCCGTCGTCGCTGCTCCAGGGCTCGAGGTTGTCGAACTCGATCACCGACGCATCGGTGCCGAGCGTGGCGAGCGACACACCGGAGTTGCTCGCGGCGTCGTAGAAGATCTCCATGTCGGCCCAGTACGGGGCCATCATGTCGCTCGGGTCCTCGAGCAGACCGGTGGCCCAGTGCGGCGCCCCGATCGGTGTCGGTGCGTACGGGAACGGACCAGCCGTGCTGTCGAAGAACGCGAACCCGTCGTCGGTGAAGTTGATGCCGCTCGTCGGGTCCTCGTAGAACTCGGTCGGGGGCATCGAGGTCGCGAAGGCGGTGTACACCACGCTGTCACCCTCGACCAGCGGGTCGGGGCCGATGCCGAAGTCCTCGAGGTTGATGTAGCCACCCGTGAGGGGCAACGAGCACACCGCAGGCTCGTCGATGTTCGTGAAGGCCACGTACTCGCCCTCGGTGCCGTACGACGTCGCCATGACGCCCGTCCACGTGATCGTGTCGCCGTCGACGGCGACCGAGCCGGAGCTCGCGGCGACCGAGCCGTCGACGAGCGCGGCGCCGTCGGGGATCGTGTCGGTGATCGTGTAGGCGAGGTCCTCGCTGAGGACGTTCGGCAGCACGGTGATCTCGTAGTCGACCACGTCACCGGGGACCGCGTCCGCGACGGACGCGGACTTGGCGACATCGTCGTCGAGCTTGGTGATCGTCAACGGGATCGACCCGATGTTGGACGGGTTGCCCGGGTCGGTACCCAGGGTGACCCAGCCGTAGAAGACGTCACCCGGCTGCGGATCGTCGAGATCCCACAGGACCCGGAGGTCGAACGGCTCGAGCTGCGCCTGGGCGCTCGGGCCCTCGACGGTGACGTTGCCCGCGGAGGTGCCGTCGAGCACCGCGGTGGCGAGCGTGATCGCGTCCGGGGTGTCGGCCGACTCCTGCCAGTTCTGCACCAGCACCCAATAGGTGCCCGGCGCCGGGTCGTCGAGGACGACCTTCTCGAAGGCCGTGCCCGAGGCCGACAGGGCGACGAGCTCGGCCTCCTCGGCGACGCCGTCACCGTTCGCGTCGAGGCCGACCCAGAGGTCGACGTCGGGCGACTCGGACGCCGTGATCTCGAACACCGCGTGCGTCGTGCCCGGCGCGATGTCGACCAGTTCGACGAAGATGCCCTCGGGGTCGTTGTAGGGGTCGCCGTTGGTCGGGTCCTGCGGGAGTTCCTCGGTGCGCAGCTCGGCGGCGACCACGCCGTCGACGCTCGCCACGAGGTCGGAGATCTCGACCGAGGTCAGGCCGCGGACCAGGTCGGACCCGGCGTCGCGACGGGTCACCAGATCGATCTGACCCGGCAGATCGCCCGTCTTCGGCTGCACGGCGATCGGCAGGTGTGCCGCCGGCACCGCAGCGTCCGGGGCCAGGTCGATCCGGCCGAAGACGTCGGCGCCGGTGGACAGGCCCGCGACGTCGACCGCGATCTCGACCGACACCGACTCGCCCGGGGCGAGCGTGAACGACGACGGCTCGATCGAGACGGGGCCGGGGAACGTCGCCGACGCCGTCCAGGTCACCGCCGTGGCCGCCGTGCTCGTGAACGTGCGGACGAACGTGCACTCGAGCAGGCAGGCGCCGTTGGCGATGTGCGCGTTGTTGATCGACGTCGGGTCACCACCCGCCGCCGGGTCGGCGCCGAGGTAGTCCGACTCGGTCTCGTCCAGGACGAGTGCCGCGTTGGCCGCGACGTCGATCTGGACACGACCGGAGCCGACGTCGAAGGGATCGGCCGGCGTCTCGCCGTCTTCCTTGGTCACCCCATCGGTGATCGCGGTCGTCTCCATCGCCGACTGCACCTGCGCCGGCGTCCAGTCGGGGTGCAGCGCCATCAGGAGCGCCGCCGACCCGGCGAGGTGCGGGCTCGCCATGGAGGTGCCCGACAGGTAGGTGTAGGTCACCTCGCCGTACTTGCCGTGAGCCGCCCAGATGGCGACGCCCGGTGCGGCGACGGTCGGCATCAGGGTGTCGCCCGCCGTCGAACGGTTCGGACCGCGCGAGCTGAAGCTCGCGGTCGCGTCCGGGTCGGGAACGGCCGCCGTGATGGTCGCGACCGGCTGCGGGTCGACGCCCTCGTTCCAGGCCGTCACCCAGTCCTTGACCGCCTGGCCTTCGGCCTGGTCGATGTGGATGCCGGGGATCACGTGGAAGTCGGCGACTTCGCCGGGACCGTTGTCGGCGTGCACGAACCCGCCGGCACCGGAAGCGGCGGCGTTCTCGCTCTTCTCGACGCGTGCGTAGGTGCCGCGATCGCAGACCACGATCTCGCCCTCGAACGTGCCAGCCGGCCACGGCGACTCGGACACGCCGTCGTCGGGATCACCGATCGCGCAGAGCGCGTTGTTCTCGACGCCCTTGTCGAGGATGTACTGGGGCAGGTCACCGGCGTAGACCACCGGCGCCGTGTACTCGGTGGTGGTGTTCGAGCGGCCCACCATGTCGCCCGGAGGCGCGGAGCTGCCACCGTTCATGCCGACGAGGCTGTTCTGCGACGGCCGATCGTGCGTGGTGGCCGCGACGTGTGCCAGCCACGGGGCGGCGGGCGAGCCGACCGTCGCGGAGCCTGGGCCCTCGTTGCCGGCCGAGTGGGCGACGAAGACGCCGGCGGCGCGGGCGGCCAGGAAGGCGAGATCGTCGGCGCTCGACCACGGGTCGGACGGGGTCTCGGAGCCGATCGAGTAGTTGAGGACCGAGACGCCGTCCGCGATCGCCTGGTCGACCGCAGCGACGGCGCCGGCGCTCGTGCAGTAGCCCTCGCCGAGCGATTCGTCGCCGCAGGTCCGGTAGCTGATGATGTTCGCGTGTGGCGCGACGCCCGAGATCGTGGCGCCGTCGGGGCCGACGCCGTTCACGACGTTGCCGGCCGCGGTCGACGCGGTGTGCGAGCCGTGGCCGTCGTGGTCGAGGCTGTTGATGCCGGAGGCGTCGTCGTCGGCGAAGAAGTCGTAGGCGCCGATCAGCTTCGCGTTGCAGCTGAAGCCGGTCTGGAACTGCTCGGCGTTCGCCGGGTCGCAGGCGCCGACGTAGACACCGTCGCCATAGGGGTTGGTGTGGGTGTAGCCGTCGTCGCCGGTGGCGGCGAACGACGGGTTCTCGGGGTTGATGCCCGAGTCGATGATGCCGACGATGATGCCCTCACCCTGGGTCGCGACGCCGGTGGCCGCGCCGCTCCAGACCGCCGGCGCACCGATGTAGGCGGGGCCGAGGTCGGTGCGCAGGCGCGTGATGCGGTTCTTCTCGATGTCCGCGACGCCCGGCAGGCGGAGCACGGTGCTCGCCTCCTGCGGGGTCAGCCAGACCGCGAGTCCGTTCGTGGCGTTCGTGTAGCGGAACGGGACGTCGAGGCTGCGCCCGAGTGCGGTGCCCATCCGGTCGAGCAGTTCGGCATGCTTGCCCTCGAGGTACGCGACGTAGGCCTGAGCGTCGGCGGTGTCGACGTCGAGCACCTCGACACCCGTCACGGCCGGCGTCGTCGCCTGGAGGCCGGCGATGCCGCCGGCGTAGGTCGCGAGCGGCGGGTCGTCGAGGGTGACGATCCAGTAGCCCTCGGTCTCGCCCTTGATCCGGTCGGGCGTCACCACGGTGATGTCGTCCGATGGGAGGTACGTCAGTTCGTCGACGGGTGTCGGCGCCTCCTGTCGGGCACTCGCGGCGCTGGCGCCGGTCGCCACCACCACGAACGCCGCCACACACGCAACGAGTCGCTTCATCAGGTTCCCTCCAGGTTGGGACGATGCGGAGCGAGGACGATTCGAGATCGACCGGCGGTCCCGCCACCGATCTGGGCTGCCGCTCCGCGAGACGGCCAGGTGACGGACAGTAGTCAAGCGGTCACAGCCATCCGGAACGGATCGTGCAAAGTCTGGTCAGAGATGGGTCAAATGTTTCACCCCCTGTCCCCCGCCACCTGACTCCCGTCCCGTGTCCCACGAGCCGCCGGCGCGCACGCCCGCCGACGGCGTACCGCGCCCAGGGGAACCGACGACCGACGCAACAGGACATACGTATCAGGTGGTCGACGGCGCAGACCGCTAGTCTGCTCGGCCGTGACACGCGTGCTCTCTTGCATCCAGCCGACCGGCGACGTCCATCTGGGCAACTACCTGGGCGCGCTGCGGAACTGGGAGCGCGGCCAGCACGACAAGGACGTGTTCCACGGCATCGTCGACCTGCACGCACTCACGGTGACCGAGCAGCCCGGGGTGGTGGGCGAGCGCACGCTCGCGCTCGGGGCGATGCTCTTCGCGATCGGGCTCGACCCGAACGTGGCCACCGTGTTCGTCCAGAGCCACGTGCCCGAACACGCGCAGCTCGGCTGGGTGATGGAATGCACCATCTCGTACGGCGAACTGAGCCGGATGACGCAGTTCAAGGACAAGACGTCCAAGCGCGAGGGGCAGTTCATCTCGGCCGGGCTGTTCTCGTACCCGGCGCTCCAGGCCGCGGACATCATCCTCTACGACACCGACGAGGTCCCCGTCGGCGACGATCAGCGCCAACACGTCGAGATCACCCGCGACGCAGCGATCCGGTTCAACCACCGGTTCGGTGAGACGTTCGTCGTCCCCGACGCCGTCATCCCGGCGGCCGGCGCCCGCGTGATGGATCTGCAGGACCCGACGTCCAAGATGTCGAAGTCCGGCGACACCGACAGCGGGTGCGTGATGATGCTCGATGATCCGAAGGCGATCATGAAGAAGTTCAAGCGGGCGGTCACCGACTCCGACACGGGGCCGGACGCGGTGCGCTACGACGTCGCGGCGAAGCCCGGGGTCTCGAGCCTGCTCGACATCCTCGCGGCGGTCACCGACCGTACGCCGCAGCAGGCCGCCGAGGGGTACTCCCAGTACGGCAAGCTCAAGGTCGACACCGGCGAGGCCGTCGTCGCGATGCTCGAGCCGATCCAGTCCCGATACGACGAGCTGATGAGCGATCCGGCCGAACTCACCCGTCTGCTCCAGATCGGTGCCGACCGGGCGCGCGAGGTCGCCTCGGCGACGCTGCGGCGGGCCTACGACGCCATCGGGCTGCTCCCGAGCTGACCGCACCACCGTGACCACGACCCCGCGGCAGGGCTCCCGGCCCGAGCCGGATCGGCGCCGGGGCCACGCCGTCGCCCTGGCGCTCGTCCTCGACACCGTCTCGTCGTCGTTCGAGAACGGACACCTCGGGGGGCGGCCGTGACCGACGTGGCGGACCGCCGCACGGTCGACCGTCGGATCCTGTCGCTCGCCGTCCCGGCGCTCGGATCGCTCGCCGTCGAGCCCGTCTACGTCCTCGTCGACACGGCGATCGTCGGTCAGCTCGGTACCGAGGAACTCGCCGGGCTCGCGGTCGCCGCCGCCGTGTTGGCCCTCGTGTTCGCCGGCGCGAACTTCCTGACCTACGGCACCACCGAACGCGTCGCCCGCCGGTTGGGAGCCGGGCAGACGGCGTCCGCGGCGAACGTCGGCGTTCAGGCACTGTGGCTGGCGGGTCTGGCGGGTGTGCCGATCGCCATCGCGATCGGCGTCTTCGCGCGACCGCTGGTCGCGCTGTTCGGTACCTCGGACGCCGCGCTCGGCCACGCAGACACGTACCTCTCGTGGAGCGCGATCGGCATCCCGTTCTTCTTGGTGACCCTCGCCGCGCAAGGTACCTTCCGCGGCGAATCCGACTACATGACTCCGCTGTGGGTGCTGCTCGCCGCCAACGTCGCGAACCTCGTCATCGAGCTGGTGTTCGTCTTCGTACTCGACATGGGGGTCGCCGGTTCGGCGTTGTCGACCGTGATCGCGCAGATCGGTGCGTCGATCGCCTTCCTGGTCCTGCTGCGCCGCCGCCTCGCGGCTGCGACCGTTCGTCGCCCGAATCGTGCCGAGATCGCTCCGCTGATGACCGCCGGCAAGCACCTGCTGCTGCGCGTCTTCGCGATGCTCGCCGTGTTCACGGGCGCCGCCGCCGTGGCGGCCCGCATCGACGACGAGACACTCGCTGCTCACCAGATCGTGAACAGCATGTTCATCTTCCTCGCGCTCGTGCTCGACGCGTTCGCCGTACCCGCGCACACCCTCGTCGCCGAGGAGCAGGGTCGTGACGACACCGTGGCCGCGCGCTTCGTGGCCACTCGCTCGGTGTGGATGTCGGTCGTTGTCAGCGTCGGACTCGGCGCGCTCATCGTGGCGACGTCGCGCTGGCTCCCCCACGTCTTCAGCGACGACCCCGATGTGCTGCACCGTGCCACGATCGGCCTGCTCTGGCTGGCGGTCCTGATCGTGCCCGGCGCGATCGCCTTCGCCCACGACGGCATCCTCATCGGCGCCGGCGACTACCGCTTCTTGGGGCTCGCCGCCGTCGGCTACCTGGTGGCGGTCGTCCCGATCGCCGTGCTGACGCTCGCGACCCCCGAGCTCGGCATCGGTGGCATCTGGGCCGGCCTCCTGGTCTGGATGATCCTGCGGGCCGTCGTCAACGACCGCCGCACCCGACACGTCCTGCGCTGAGATGCTCGCCGGTCAGGCCCGGTCGCAGGCCCGGAGGGTCTCGTAGGCCGGACCACGCTCGTCGATCAGCTCGACGGTGGCCGGGTCGCTGCCGGCCGCGTCCGCGAGGACGGATCCGATGTGTTCGTGGTCGTGATAGGCGCGGAATCGCTCGGTCCGCGAGCCGACGATCGAGGCGAGCACCCGCTCCCACGTGCCGAGGTTCGACTCGATCTTGCCCACGTCGTGCAGCAGTGCGCCTGCGATCTCGGCTCGGGTGGCCTCGGGGCGAGCGGCGACGAACCGCCGGGCGACCTTCGCCGAGTGGACGCGGTCGAGGTCGGACATCCGACGCCACAGCTCGACCTCGCCCGGCAGGAGCTGCGACTCGGCCCACGCCTCCTCATCGGGGTCGGGCTCGTGACGTCGCAGCGACCAGAACAGCCGCGCGGCGAGATGGTGCGGCATCGTCAGCACGTGGAGTGGACGGCTCATGCGACGCCCCCGGCGACCGCCCGCGGGTGCGCCGACCGGTAGATCTCCATCAGTCGCTCCTGGCTGACCTTGGTGTACAGCTGGGTCGTCGAGATCGACGCGTGGCCCAGCATCTCCTGCACGACCCGGAGGTCGGCGCCGTGGTCGAGCAGGTGGGTCGCGCACGAGTGGCGAAGGACGTGGGGCGACAGCGGAGCATCGATGCCGGCACGGTACCCGTACTTCTTGATCACGAGCCAGACGCCCTGTCGGCTCAACCGGCTGCCACGCTGGTTCAGGAAGACGGCTTCGGCGTCGCCTCGACGACGCCACTGCGCCGGCGCCATCGCCGGTCGGCCCGACGGGTCGAACCACTCGTCGAGTGCCGCCGCCGCGCTCCGCCCGAACGGGACGATTCGTTCCTTCGCGCCCTTGCCGTAGAGCCGCACCATCCGGGTGTCGAAGTCGATGTCGCCGACCGACAAGCCGGTCACCTCGGCGACGCGAGCGCCGGTGGCGTACAGCAGCTCGAGCAGGGCACGGTCACGCCGCGCCACGGGGTCGTGCCCGACGACGGCGTCGAGCAGACTCGTGACCTGCTCCTCGGTGAGCGGCTTCGGGATCCCCGACGGCTTGCGCACCCCGTCGAGGTCGGCCGTCGGGTCGTCGGGTCGATGCGACTCGAGCGCCAGGTAGCGGTGGAGCGAGCGGATCGCTGCGAGCCGCCGCGCGACCGTCGACGCCGCCAAGCCACTGCCACGCCACTCGCCGATCAGCTCGACCAGGTCGGTTCGACCGGCCGTCAGCGGCGACAGGTCGCGAGCGGTGAGCCACTCGTGGTACCCCCGGAGATCCCGCCGGTACGCGAGCAGGGTGTTGCGGGCCCGCCCACGCT
>JAUHYJ010000833.1 GCA_030425785.1 Acidimicrobiia bacterium
AACGACCCGACCGCGGGCCGCCGACGATCGCGAGGTGCGACCACTCGACGTCGACGACGGCGGGACGGCCGTCGACGTCGACCATCCCGAACACGGTCGTCCCGCACACGGTGATGGCCGTGCCGGGGTCGCCGTCGCCGGGCGGCAACCCGGCGAGGCGCTCCGGGAGCGCGACGGTGGCGAGCGAGCGCGCCGTTCGTCCCGGGACGGTCGACGCGCTCGCGTGTCGTTCGATCGCGGCCTGCTGCGCGGTGGCCGACGGATCGGACGAGACCAGGGCGAGCTGGATGGTGGTCCCGTCGAGCAGGGCGCGCCCCGTCACGTCGTCGAGTGCACCGGCACGATCGGGCCGGATGCCGAACTCGGCATATGCCTGCGGGTCGGCATGGCGCAGCACCAACCGGGCACCGACCGCCGACTGGAGCCGGGCCGGGACGACCGCACGCCGCGTCGCTGCGATCACGGTGTGGATACCGACCTGGCGACCGTCGACCACGATCCGGTGCAGCAGGTCGGCCCAGATCTCACCCGCCGTTCCCAGCTGCCCACCGACGTCGAAGAGCTGCGCGGCGAGGGCGTCGAACCCGTCGACCAGCAGCAGGATCCTGCCGAGCTCGCCGTCACGACCGTCCCCGACGTTCGACACCGAGTCGGCGCCGGAGGAGGCCAACCGGGCTCGACGCCGATCGAGCTCGGCGCCGAGCACGAGCAGCTGTCGGGTCACGGCTTCGAGATCGTCACCGGTGGCCACCCCGACGACGCTCGGCAACGCGCCGAGCGCGGCGAGCCCTCGACCGGCGCCGTCGAGCACGACCGTCGCGACATCGCGGTCGGCACGACCGGCCCGGTCGGCGGCGACGGCGAGGGTGCGCAGCAGCGAGGTCTTCCCGGCCCCGCCGGCGCCGACGACCAGCAACCCACCGGTCGAGTCGAGGTCGAGCACCGCCGCGTGTTGCTGCTGGGTCTCGGGCGCGTCGAGCAGACCGACGACGGCGAACCGACCCGGATGCGCACGGTGCCCGGTGAGTCGCGCGTCGTCCCAGAGGTCGTCGAGCGTCACGACCTCGGGCAAGACGTCGCACCACGGCCGGCGCGGCCTCGGCAGCTCGAGCCGTTCGGTGGCGTCGACGACGGCGTCGAGCACCAGATCGAGATGGGTCGGCCCGGTGTCGTGTGTCGAGGACCGCACGGCGGGGCGGTCCTGCGGGTGGTCGAAGCGCGCGACGTTCACCGCCGCCCGCCGCTCGGCCGGCCGCGACGGCGCCCCGGCGAACGCACTCTGGAACTCGACGAGCCGCCCCGGGCCGAGCCGCACCAGCCCGCGCCCGCGCAGGGGCACCGGGATGTCGGCCGCGTCGGCGCATCCCAGGATCGAGGTCGACTCCGCCCGGTCGAGCATCCGCAGCGAGATGCGCAGGTTGGTGTTGGCGAGGATGTTCTCGTTCACCGAGCCGGTCGGACGCTGTGTGGCGAGCACCAGGTGGATGCCGAGGCTGCGGCCACGCTGGGCGATGTCAACGATGCCGGCGACGAAGTCGGGCACCTCCTTGACGAGGGTCGCGAACTCGTCGACGACGATGACGAGCGATGGTGGCGCGTCGTCGGGATGTCGGTCGAGGAGCTCGGCGAGGTCCTTCGCCCGCCCTTCGA
>JAUHYJ010000834.1 GCA_030425785.1 Acidimicrobiia bacterium
GCCGGATGCCGGCCTCGAGCAGGGCCTGGAGCATGCCGACCTCGTGCGCGCCGAGCAGGCCACCGCCACCGAGCACGAATGCGATCCGGTCTCCCATCCTGCGCAGTGTTCCACGCGGCGAGCCGCCGACGCGCACTGCGCGCGAACGGTCAATCGAGCTGGTCGCGGAGCGCGAACCGACGGATCTTCCCCGTCGCCGTCTTCGGCAGCTCGTCGACGACGTGGATCTCGCGCGGTCGCTTGAAGGCCGCCATCCGGTCGCGGCAGTGCTGCTCGAGGACCGCCGGGTCGATCGTGCGGCCGCTCGCCGGCACGACGAAGGCGACGGTCGTCTCGAGCCCCTGGTCGTTGCGGGCGCCGACGACCGCTGCCTCGAGCACCGAGTCGTGCTCGATCAGCGCCGACTCGACCTCGGCCGGCGACACCCAGATGCCGCCCGCCTTGATCATGTCACTGTTGCGCCCGAGGAAGGTGTAGTTGCCGTCGGCCTCCCGGACGTACACGTCGCCCGTGCGAACCCAGCCGTCGGCGAGGAAGGCGGCGGCCGTCGCGTCGGGGCGTTCCCAGTAGCCGACAGCCGTCGAATCGCCGCGCACGTGCAGATACGCCGGCGCGTCGACCACGTCGACGACCTTGCCCTCGTCGTCACGCAGCTGCAGCTCGTACCCGGGCACGGCGACGCCCGACGAGCCGGGCCACTGCCGTTCGAGGGTGTTCGAGATGAAGATGTGGAGCACCTCGGTCGAGCCGATCCCGTCCAGCACAGGATGTCCGAACCGCTCGCTGAAGCGCTGCTGCAACGGGCCGGGGAGCGATTCGCCCGCCGTCACGGTGGCGCGCACCGACGCGAGCGCCGACGGGTCGGGCCCGGCGTCGAGCAGCGCTGCGGCGAAGCCGGGCGAGGCGAAGAACAGGGTCGGCTGCTCGGCCTCGATCGTGTCGAGGACGCCGGTTGGCGTCGGGCGGCGGTCGTCGAGGATCGCCGTGGCGCCGACCGAGAACGGGAAGGTGAGCGAGTTGCCGAGGCCGTAGGCGAAGAACAGCTTCGCGACCGACAAGAAGCGATCGTCGGGTGTGACGCGCAGGACCTGATCGGCGTAGGTGTCGGCCGTCGCCTGCAGGTTCCCGTGTGTGTGCATCACGCCCTTGGGCGTGCCCGTCGTGCCGGAGCTGTACAGCCAGAACGCCTGGCTGTCGCGAGTCGTTGCGGCGACGGCCGGTGCCTCAGCCGTCGCCGCGAAGCTCGCCGCATCGTCCACGGCGACACCGGTCGGGGCATCTCGGTCCGGTGTGCCGAACACGATGGCATCTCGCAACGCATCGCACGCGGATGCCACCGGTTCGATCACCGACTCGTACTCGGCCGACACGGCGATCGCCACCGCACCCGAATCGGCGACGATCGGCGCGAGCTCCGCGGCCGACAGCATCGTCGACAACGGGATCGGCACGACGCCGCCGCGCTGGGCGCCCAGGAACATCGACACGAAGCCCGGCTCGTCGTTCACCACCATGGCGATGCGGTCGCCGACCTCGAGCCCGAGGTCGGTGAGGGCGCACTGCATCCGTTGCGCGTCCGCGAGCGCCTCTGCGTACGTGATCGACCGACCTCGATGTCGGATCGCGACGCGATCGCCG
>JAUHYJ010000156.1 GCA_030425785.1 Acidimicrobiia bacterium
CGCCGGGTCGTGGGTGAAGCCGAGCAGGCCGCGCTCGCTGTTCGTGCAGACCGACAAGGTGAGCGCCGTCGCGAAGCCGCCGTCGGAGTTGCCGACGCGGATCCGGCCGCCCTTCTCGAGCACCACGATCTGGTCGCTCGGCAGCCACTCGACGGCGGTCGGTGACGAGAACGATCCGACGCTCGCGTCGGTGAAGCCGGCCGGTACGGTGGCAGCTTCGACGGTCGGTCCGTCGTCGACGAGGGCTCCGGTCAGCGAGCTCGCAGCGACGAGGGCGGCGGTGACGAGTTGGCGGCGTCGGCGCATGTCGGGACCGTACCGCGCGCTCGCTCCGGGTGTGGTTCGCTCGGCGACCTCAGTGCGGCTGCGAGATCGCCTGGTCGAGGTCGAGCCAGAGGTCGTCGACCGACTCGATGCCGACGCTGAGCCGGATGAGACCGGGTGGGACGTCTTCCTGGCCGTCCAGCGCGGCGCGTTGCTCCATCGTCGATTCGACGCCTCCGAGGCTCGTGGCGTGGCGGATCAGCCGGATGCGGCGGCAGGCGGCGCGCGCCGCTTCGGCGTCGGCGAGCTCGAAGCTCAGCACCGAGCCGAACCCGCTCATCTGTGCGGCTGCGAGTGCGTGCCCCGGGTCGTCGGGCAGGCCGGGGTAGCGCACGCGAGTGACGGCGGGATGGTCGGCGAGTCGCTCGGCGATCGTGCGGGCCGACGCCTGGCCGCGTTCGAGTCGCAGCGCCATCGTGCGGACGCCACGCGTGGCCAGGAAGGTCTCGAGCGCGCCCGGCGTCGCGCCGTGCAGCAGGCGCTGCCGGCGGAGCGCGTCCGCGAGCTCGGGTCGGCGTGTCGTGACGACGCCCGCCAGCAGGTCGGAGTGGCCACCGATGAACTTCGTCGCGGACTGCACCGAGACGTCGGCGCCCAGGTCGAGTGGTCGCTGGTTGAGCGCGGTGGCGAAGGTGTTGTCGACGGCGAGGACGGTGCCGGGCCCCCGGGACTCGGCCGCGATCCGGTGCAGGTCGGCGACGAGCATCAGCGGGTTCGAAGGCGACTCGACCCAGATCAGGTCGGCCGCTCCGACGGCGGCGAGCCAACCGTCGGTGTCGTCGGTGTCGACGCGGGTGATCGTCCACCGACCGTCGGCTTCGCCGGCCGCGGCGACACCCTCGGTGGCCTGGTAGCAGTCGGCCGGGATCACGACGTGGCCGCCGCTCGGCACCCCGGCGAACACTGCGGCGATCGCCGCCATCCCGGATGCGAACGAGATGCACTCGGCACCCTCGAGGCCGCCGACGACGGCCTCGAGCGACGCCCAGCCTGCGGTCCCGTCGCCCCGCGAATAGATCCGTCCCGGCTCCTCGTCGGCGTCGCCGTGCTCGAAGTTCGACGCCGCGACGATCGGCTCGTTGAGCGGTTCGCCGGCGGCGTGCGGGCGCCCGCCCGCGACCAGCCAGGTGTCATCCGCCCATCCGTCGTCGCGCTGCATCGATCCATCGTGCCCGACGCCGTGCCGCGCCGCCCAACGGTGCGAAGCGTCGGTGCACGAACATCGACGAATCGGGCGAGACCGTTGCATCGCGCACGTCCGCTCGGGACGGTCTGCGCAATGACGACGCAGCTGGATCGGGACCCGGGCCACGGGCCCGTGGTCGGGCGAGTGGCCCGGCGTCGGTCGCCGCGTGTCTGGGCTCGGGTGGTGGCCGGTCTGGTCGCATCGGCCGTCGCGTTCGCGTCCTTCGCGGCGGCGACGGATCGGGCGGCGGCGTGTGACGCCCTGGTCGTGCCCAGTATCGATCTGGAGCGGTGCGTCGTGGCAGGCGGTCAGTCCGAGATCGACGCCGGTCGTGCGGTGCGCATGGATGTCCTCTCCACCGACTCGGTGCACTGGATCGCCGGTCACCGGACCACGCACGGCGGCACGTTCAGCTCCCTGACGTCCATCGCGCTGCGCGATCTCGTCGCCTACCGCGGCGGCGTGTACCGCGTCGAGCAGCACATCGTGGTCGACCGGTTCGTCGACACCACGGCGTTCGCATGGATCGCCAGCGGTCGCGAGGCACTGATCCTCCAGACGTCGGCCTCCGGCTCGAACGTCCACTTCTGGTACGCGCCGAAGACCGCCGAGCCGTTCGTCGTGGCGCAGTCGCCCGCCGTGCCGGCGCCACCGGCGGGCGCTCCCCCCGAGGCACCTGTCACGCCGGTCGAGCCGACCGTTCGCTCGACCGCGCCGACGTCGCCGACGTCGCCGCGACGGGGCGACGGGAAGTCGGGCGCCGCGCTCGCCGCACGAACGTCGGCCCTGCGTACCCTCCTCCAACTGCGAGCGCGCTGACGGCATGCCGAGTCGCTGACGCATCCGGCGATGCCTGGTGCCGCGGTGGCGAGCGCCGCCGTGCTCCTCCTCCAGCCGACCGACCGGGCCCGGGACATGTGGCCCTCGTCGACTGCCCCCGCCGGCTCGCGTCGTCCGGTTGGTGTCGGCGTGCTCTCGACGATCCGGCGGACCGTGTCAGCGCACGACGGCGACCGGGCAGCGAGCGCCCGACAGCAGGGCTTGGCTCGTCGAGCCGAGCAGGAGCCCGGCGAGGGCTCGCCGGCCCCGCGATCCGACGACCACGAGGTCAGCACGGCCGGAGGCCTCGATGAGCGCGTCGGTCGGCTCGTCACGGGTTGCCGTGGCGTCGACCCGGACGTCGGTGTCGAGTCCGGCGAGATCGACGGCGCGGCGGGCCACGTCGATCGAGCCCGCGTGGACGGCATCGATGCGGGCGCGCGGCCAGTGCGTCGCTGCGAACCGCAGCGCCCGGATCGACGCGTTCGCGCCGGTGTCGTCGGTCTCGTGGTCGGCGATGCCGACCACGATGTGGTCCGGTGCCGCGATCCGCTCGCCTCGGACGACCACGACCGGTCGGTCGGTGTGGTTGACCACGTGGTTGGCGGTCGACCCGAGCACGAGCGATGCGCGTCCGGCGCCCTCGTGGCCGACCACGATGGCGGTGACGTCGCGTGCGTCGGCGACCCGGATCAGCGCTCGACCGGCGTGACCCTGCTCGATCGCCGGGACGACCCGGACGTCGTCGAGACGTTCGACGAACTCGACGAGCCCGCGTTCGGCGACGGCCCCCATCTCCTCGGCCGGGATCGTCGCGGCGTCGTCGAGGCCGACCATCGACGCCACGTCCCAGACGTGGACGGCGACGATCGAGTCGCCGTCGTCGAGCGCAGTCCGGGCCCAGTCGAGCCCGGCCGCACCCTCGTCGGTCGCGTCGACGCCCACCACGAACGTCCGGCCTGGTGTCTGCACGCCCCGGATTCTCACCGACGGGCGGTCGCCGGTGCAACGTGCGGACGCGAAACGAGCCGGTCACCCATCGGTGACCGGCTCGTGGTCGGGGTGAGAGGATTTGAACCTCCGGCCTCGTCGTCCCGAACGACGCGCGCTAACCAAGCTGCGCCACACCCCGGTGTAGCGGCGACGAGCCTATCCGGCGTTGGCGGGTTCTTCCTCGGCCGAATCGGCTTCGACCGTCTCCACGGCCGTGTCGTCGGCGGTCGCGTCGACCACGAGTGCGGGAAGCCCCTCGGTGTACGCATCACCGGCGACGGCTGCGTCGACGGCCCGGCGCAGCCGCAGCGCATCGAGAGGCTTGATCAGCCAGGCCTCGGCCTCGGAGCGCTGGGCGAGGTACACGTCGGCGGACCGGTCGAGCAGCATGACGACGGGCACGTGCGGCAGTGCGCCGGCCGATTCGTCGAGCCGCAGCGCCATGGTGATCGCCATCCCGCCCATCGACCCGACCTGGAGGTCGGTGATGACGACGTCCGGGTCGCGCTCGGCGACGACCTTCGCGACCGCGTGACCGTCGCGGCACACGGTGAAGCTGGTGTCGGGGCCGCCGAGCGCGGCGGTGACCTCGTCGACGATCCAATCGGCATCGGTGGCGAGTAGGACGTGCACGGTCCGAACCCTACCCGTTGCCCTCGGGCTCCGACTCGTTGCGGCGCGCGGGGAAGAGGTACTGCGCGAGGTGGTCGAGCGACTCGAGGTCGTGGACGTCGTCGGGCAGGAGCGGCACCTCGACGACGGGAGTGTCGGCGGTGGCGAGCAACTGGTCGACCTCGGAGCGTTCGCGGGCGGCGAGTTCGCGGAGCTCGCCGAGGTTCGTCCACATCGCGGCGAGGTCGAGGTCGTCGCGGTCGCGGGCGGTCGCCGCCTTGTCGTGGGCGTCGGCGGGCGTGCCGTCGCCGAAGGTCGGGTGGAGACGGTTCACGACGATGGCGCCCACGCCGAAACCGCGCTCGACCAGCTCGTGGCCGAACCACGCCGCTTCCACGAGCGCGTCGTGACGTGGCGACGTGACCACGACGAAGGTCGTGTCGTCGGCGCGCAGGAGCTCGGCCACCTCGTCGGCGCGTTGGCGGAACCCCGCCTCCATCCCGGCGAAGGCCTGGAAGAACGCCACGGCGTCGCCGAGCACGTCGGAGCCGACGACCCGTCCGATCGCGTTCAGCAGGGGCTGGGTCGCGGCACTGAAGATCTTGAGACCCGTCCGGGTCGGCATCATCATCAGCTTGAAGACCTTGTGGTCGAGGAACCGGGTGAGCACGCTCGGCGCCTCGAGGAACTCGATCGCGTTGCGGCTCGGCGGCGTGTCGACGACGACGAGATCGAAGCGGTCGTCCGCGTGCAGTTCGTGCAATGCCTCGGACGCCATGTACTCCTGGGTGCCGCTCAGCGCCGTGGCCATGTTGCGGTAGAAGCGGTTGGTGACGATCCGCTCCGCCTGCTCGTCGTCGGTGGCGTGTCCGCGTACGACCCGTTCGAACATCGCCGGAGCGTCGAGCATCATCGCCCAGAGCTCGCCGTCGCCCGTCTCGACCGGCACTCGCTGCGGCTCGCCGGTGAGGCCGTCCGGCAGGCCCAGTGCGTCGGCCAGCCGGCGCGCCGGGTCGATCGTCACGACGACGACGCGCCGGCCGCAGCGTGCGACGTCGAGCCCCAGTGCGGCGGCGCCGGTCGTCTTGCCGACACCGCCGGAACCGCAGCAGACGACGACGTTCGACCGCCCGACCAGGTCGTGGAGACCGCTCACGAGTCGGCGTTCCGGTCGAGTGGAGCCCGGTCGTCGTGCGCGCGCTCGTCGTCCGGGGGGTCGTGGTGCCCGAACGATGCGGCGAGTTCGGCGACGTCGTCGGCGCCGAGCGCGGCCACCGGGCGGCGCGTCAGCGTGACGACGTCGTCGAACGCCGCGTGCACCCGGTCGAGCTCGAGGCGCTGGACGGCGAGGCGGCTCCGGCGGAACGCGGCCGCAGCGCGCGCATCGTCGACCTGCGCCCGGAGCCGACCGACGTCGACCGTCTCGGGGTCGGGTGGCTCGGGCCCGGGATCGATCTGGTTCACGACGACCGGCCCGAGCGTGGCGCCGACCCGCTCACGGATGGCGTCGGCGGTCTCGATCAGCTCGTTGACGGGCGTCGTCTCGGGCAGCGTGACGAGCACGATCGAGCATCGCGCGGCGTCCGCCAGCAGCTCGAGCACGTCGTCGGCCTGCTCGCCGACCGGGCCACCGGTCACGGCGTCGCGCAACCCCGCCGGCGTGGTGAGGAACGTGATCGCATGCCCGGCCGCCGGCCCGTCGACCACGACGAGATCCCAGTCGCCGGATCGTTCGAGCTGCTTGATCTTGCCGAGCACGACCAGGTTGTCGATGCCCGGCGCCGCCGTGCCGATCACCTCGATCACGCCCGACTTCGCCAGGCGCTTGGCGATCCGGCGGAAGCCGTGGTCGAGCAGGTATTCCTCGAGCGCGGCGCCGGCCGACAGGTGCCGCACCCGATCATCCGCCGCGAGGTCGGGGAGCCAGCCGTCGAGGGTCGGCTTCCCGTCGAGCTCGACGACCAGTACGCGCTGGCCGGCGTCTGCTGCCGCACGCGCCAGAACTGCCGTTACCGTGGTCTTCCCAACCCCGCCCTTGCCGGCGACGATCACCAATCGTGAGGTGGTCAGGCGCTGGAGGGGGGTGGAACCGGTCATCGTTCGACGCTCACGCGAAAGGCACCTCGTTGCGCAGACTACTGATCGCCCTGCTCGCCGCCATCGCTGCCGTCGGCATCCTCGCCGCACCGGCCGCCGCGCAGGACACCGGCCAGGACGACGGTGACGACACGGCGCCCTCCGACGAGGTGGTCGAGCGCGCACCCGACGTCGATGTGCTGCAGGTCGACGGCCTGATCGACGACATCGTCGCGGACGAGGTCGAGGCGGCGATCGACCGAGCGGTCGACAACGGCAGCCAGGCACTGGTCCTCCAGGCGAACTCCCGTGGTGCCGTCGTGTCCGACGAGCGGATGGCCGAACTGATGCGGGCGGTCGACACCGCGCCGATCCCGGTCGCGATCTGGGTCGGCCCGAGCGGATCGCGTCTGTACGGGGCCCCGGCCCAGCTGCTGGTCGTCGCCGACGTCACCGGCATGGCGCCGGGTGCGCGCGTCGGCAACGTCGGGCCGTCGATCAGCGACGAGTTCCCGCTCGGCCCGGGGCTCAACGAGCTGCGAGACGACACGGTCGGGCTGTCGGATGCGCGCGAGCTGGCGATCTTCAAGCAGCGCATCTCCGACGAGGGCATCGCGACGCTCCCGAACATGATCGACGCGCTCGACGGCTACGAGGAGGACGGCGTGGTGCTCGACACGACGTCGGAGGTCACGACCGACGAGGGCGTCGTCCAGCGCGAGACCATCGCCGTCGTCCGCCTCCAGAAGCTCGGCCTGATCGATCAGCTCTTCCACACCGTCGCGTCGCCGCCGGTCGCGTACCTGCTGTTCCTCATCGGTCTCGCCCTGTTGATCTTCGAGTTCTTCACGGCCGGGGTCGGCATCGCCGGCATCGTGGGCGCCGGGTCGACGATCCTGGCCTGCTACGGCCTGGCCGAGCTGCCGGCTCGCTGGTGGTCGGTCGGCCTGCTCGTCCTGGCGATGGTGGCGTTCGCGGTGGACGTCCAGGTGGGCATCCCGCGCTTCTGGACGGGTGTCGGCATCGTGCTGACGATCGTCGGCTCGTTCACCCTGTACGAGCCGGTCACGGGCACGTCGATCTGGCCGTCGTGGATCGCGCTGATCACCGGCATCGTCGGCGTGATGTTGACGTTCATCGTCGGCATGCCGTCGATGACCCGCACACGTTTCGCGACGCCGACCGTCGGGCGCGAATGGATGATCGGCGCCGACGGCGTGGCGGTCGACGAGATCGGACCCGAGGGCATCGTCCAGGTCGGCGACGCCCAGTGGCGGGCCCGCACCAACCGGGCGACCCCGATCCCGGCCGGCGACCCGCTCAAGGTCGTCGCCATCGACGGCGTCACGCTCGAGGTCGAACCCCTCGAAGGTGCCGCGCAGGACTACCGCGAGCGCCGCGCCAAGTCCGACGCCCCCAGCTGACCCACAACAGCGATTCGCGTGAGGTTTCTGCGCAGAGCTCTGCGCAGAAACCTCACGCGAATCACGGTGTGCGGAGGCGGGGGCCGGCGATGCGCAGGTCGTCGCGGCGTCTCGTGATGCCGCGGGCGTCGAGCTCGGCGACGAGTGGAAGGGCGTACTTGCGGCTCGCGCCGGTGTGGTCGCGGAACTGGGCGACGGTGAAGCCGTCGGGCTCGGCCGCGAGCAGCTCGGCCGCGACTGCCGCAGCGGCGTCGATCGTGTCGCGATGGAACACGACCTTGTCGCGCTCGATCAGGATGCCGCGCCGGGTCAGCTCGCGCACGACGTTGCGGTCGGCGTCGGCCGGGAGATCCGGCGAGAAGCCACCTGCCAGCACGGTCGC
>JAUHYJ010000157.1 GCA_030425785.1 Acidimicrobiia bacterium
CGTGGCCCGCTCGACCGGGAGCCTGCTCGGGATCATGCTCGCGGCGGTTGTCGTGTGGTGGTGCACCCGGCTGCTGATCAACCGGATCGACGACCCGCGCATTCGCAGCCAGGCGGCGTACTTCGCGCCCAAGGTGATCGTCCTGTTCACGCTGATCGGCGCCGTCGCCGCGGTCGGCGTCGACGTGTCGGGCATGGCGGCCGTGCTCGCCACGGTGGGGTTCACCGGGGCGGTGGTGTTCACGCCCGTCGGCCAGAACTTCGTGGCCGGCGCGATGGTGCGGATCGACGACGTCTACGACGAGGGCGACGCGATCACGGTGAACGGCCTGCACGGCACGGTCGTCCACCGGTCGCTGTTGCGGACCGAGCTCGAGCTGCCCGACGGCTCGAAGGCGTGGGTGCCGAACTCGGCCTTCCAGGAGTCCGAGGTGCTCAACCACAGCCGGCTCGGCGGCTGGCGGATCTGCGTCCAGGTGCCCCTCGACCGCTTCACCGATCGACGTCGGGCACAGGCGATCATGGACCAGGTGGTCGCGGGCCTCGAGTGGAACCAGCCCGGCAAGCCTGCGTTCGTCGCCTTCGACCACGTCGGCGGTGAGGCGATCTTCTTCAACGTGTACGCCTGGATCGCCGACCGAACGACCGAGCCGTGGTTCCGTGGGCTGTTGCTCGACGCACTCGTCGATGCACTCGAGGCCGAGGGCGTGTCGGTGGGGCAGACGACGAACCTGTCGATCGGCGACGTCCGGGCCGACGCGGTCACCGGTCGCCGCCGCCTGCGGGGGCTCGGCCGACCCCGCTCGTGACGCGCGGTCGGAGTCGCGCGCGCCCGCGGGAACTATCGGTCACTCGCCGGGCAGCGAGTCGAGCCAACGCTCGATGCTGACCATCGTCGATTCGAACGCCTCCGTCACGTCGATCTCGAAGCGGTCGGCCAACACCAGCAGCACCCAGAAGCAGTCGCCCAGTTCGTGTGCGAGCTCGTCGATCGGCGCGCCGTCGCGCTCCGGACGGATGCCCTCGGCACGCTGGACGGCCGCGGCGAGGTCACCCACGTCGACCATGAGACCGGCGAGGAGATCAGCCGTCGTCCACTCCCGTCCGTAGGTCGAACGCTCGAAGGCCGCGAGCCGGTCGCGGACCTCGACGGCCCGGCGGGAGAGATCGGGGATGTCCACCACGACGAGTGTCGCGTACTCGACCAACAGTGGCCACGAACAGCATCTTCCGGCTGGAAGTTGCATATCGAACACGCGTTCGATACGATGGCGGTGCCGACTTCCCCTCCCCATCACTCCGAATGACGGGAGGACCCATGAGCAGCCCACCGGATGCGGTGTACGCCAGGGTGCGCGACACCGATCCCGATGCGCTCGACGCCGACGAGTTGTCGACCTACCTGCGCGACGTGGCGACGCTCGAGTCGTGGTGTCAGGCACGGAAGGTGCGGGCGACGCGACGGCAACGGGCGTTGGCGAGCGAGGGCCGGGCGACCGATCCTCGCCACTCGCTCACCGAGCACGGACGGCAGTCCTCGAAGGAGGCACGAGCCTCCGACGAGCGTGAAGCAGTGTGCACCGCGATGCCCGGGTTCGAGGACGCGCTGTCCACGGGAGCGGTGTCGGCAGGCCACGTCGATGCGGTTGCTACAGCGACCCGTGGCCTCGACGACGAGGAGCGCGCCGAGTTCACCGACGCCGCCGACGATCTGTTGGCCGATGCCGGCCGGCTGGGCGTCGACGCCTTCGGGCGGAGTTGTCGCGAACTCGCCCGGTCGATCCGGGCTCGTCACAACAGCCGGGCCGAGGTCGACGAGCTCGAACGACAGCGACGTCAATCCAAGGTGACCCGCTGGGTCGACGGTCAGACGGGCATGCACAAGACGCTGATCGAGTGCGACCCGGTCACCGACCGCGCCATCTGGTCGGCGGTCCAGCACGTCCGCGGTCGGCTGCGTCGTCGTCGGCAGGATCGCACGACGACGTGGGATCGCCTGACCGTCGATGCCGTCGTCGCAGCCGTGTCGGGAGGCGCAGCGCAGCCCGGCCAACCGGGTGCGACGATCGTCGTCCACACCGAACTGGCCGCGCTGACCGGCGAGCGCGACCACGACGTGCTGTGCGAGACCGACAGCGGCACCGCCATCCCGGTCGAGACCATGCGGCGACTGGCGTGCGAGGCCGGGATCATCCCGATGGTGTTGAACGGCGCCGGCGTGGTCCTCGACGAGGGGCGAGCCAAGCGCCTGGCCACACCCGAGCAGCGGCGGGCGATCGAGGCGATGCAGGCGACGTGCTCGCATCCCCAGTGCACGGTCTCGGTCGACGACTGCCGGATCCACCATCTCGACGTCTGGGCGAGTGGTGGACGCAGCGACCTCGACCGGATGGCGCCACTGTGTGAGCCACACCATCATCTGGTGCACGAGGGCGGCTGGCGGTTCACCATGTCGCCCGACCGGTTCGGCACGTGGGTCCGGCCCGACGGCGTGATCGAGTGGCAGGGCAGCCTGCTCGACCGCCGGCCGGCGGAGGTCGCCTGAGCAGTCGGGGCGAAACCGATGCCGAACCGATCCGATCCGGCACACATGCTGAGCGGCGTGCTGGTCGACCGTGCCTTCGACGCCGCCCTCGAGCGGGCGTTTGCGGTGACCGCGCGCGATCTCGTCCAGTGGCCGAACCCGAACCCCGGCGCCGACCCGCCGGACGAGGCGTACTCGCGGCTGTCCGAGCCCGAACGGTGGCGCATCATCGGGGCGCGGGCCGATGCGTGGATGCTGGCGCTGTTCGAGACCGGGCGCGCCGACACCGAGCGCGGCGTCGACCAGGCCGTTGCGTGGGCGTCGCCACCCGGGCCGTTCGTGGTCCGCACCGATGTCGTGCGACCGCGTACCGACGCGGCGATCGAGCTCGCCGTCGGGCGCACCCGGTTCGGCGAGGTCGAGGGCGCCGGCCTGGTGGTGGGCGTGGGGCTGCCGGCGATCGATATCGACCTGTTCCCGGACTGCGGCTACGACGCGTGCGACTGGGGCTCGCAACCCGAGCTCGATCGCCTCGACGAGCTGATGGCGAGCGTGGTGACCGGGGCGTTCCGGCACGTGGTGCGCGGTCCGCATCGCATCACGGTCCGGATGGACGGCGCGCGCAGTTGGGGGAGCCAGGGCCCCTGGCACCTGACCAGCCAGCAGGTCGACGCCATCCTCGCCGCGCCCGAGCCACCGACAGGTTGGCGCGAGTGGCGCGGCGAGCGCTGGGGCCCGAGTGAGCCACGAACGTCGTCAGGTCAACGTACGCCGCGGTAGGCCTCGGTGAGGCCGCGCTTGCTGAACACGACCTGCCACAGCTGGAGCGCTCCGGCGCGGAACGAGCCCGCCGACGCCAGCAGGTAGAACCGCCACATCCGCCGGAACCGCTCGTCGTAGGCGGGCAGGTCGTCCCAGGCCGCCTCGATGTTGCGGTGCCAGGCCATCAGGGTCAGGTCGTAGTCGGTCCCGAAGTTGTGCCAGTCCTGGAGGTGGAGCACGCCCTCGGCCTCGGCCGTGATCTGGGATGCCGACGGGAGCATCGAGTTCGGGAAGATGTACTTCTCGAAGAACGGATCGGTTGTGTTGGTCGAGCGTGAACCGCCGATGGTGTGCACCAACGTGAGCCCGTCGTCGTCGCGCAGCAGACGCCGGCACGCCTCGAAGTAGGTCCGGTAGTTCTTGACCCCGACGTGCTCGAACATCCCGATCGAGTACACGCGGTCGAACGTCTCGTCGACGTCGCGGTAGTCCTGCAGGCGGATGTCGACCGGCAGGTCGGCGCAGCGTTCGGTCGCCAGCTTCGCCTGCTCGGCGGAGATCGTCACGCCGACCACCTCACAGCCGTGCTGCTCGGCGAAGAACTGCGCAGCCCCACCCCAGCCGCACCCGATGTCGAGCACCCGCATCCCCGGTTCGAGGCCGAGCTTGGCGGCGATCAGGCCGAGCTTGGCCTCCTGCGCAGCGTCGAGATCATGCGGATTCCCGATGTCCTTCCAGTAGCCGCAGCTGTAGATCATCCGCCGGTCGAGCATGCGGGCGTAGAGGTCGTTGCCGACGTCGTAGTGGCGCTCGCCCACCTCCCGCGAGCGCGCCCGGGTCTGGCGGTTGTGGAGCGCTGCGGTGCGCTGTCGCAGGCTCTCGACCCGTGAGGTGAACCGTCCGGCCGCGCCGGTCCGCTGGGCGCGGGCGACCATCTCGTCGATCGCGTCGCAGTCCCACCAGCCGTCCATGTAGGCCTCGCCGAGGCCGAGCGTGCCCGAGGTGAGCAGTCTCCGATAGAGGCGGTCGTCGTGCACCCGGACATCCCACGGGCGGTCACCGTCGACCTGGATGTCGGCGGGGTCCGCGAGGCGCTGCGCGATGCGACGACCGATCGAGCCCGAGCGGGTGTCGCGCCGAGTGGCCATGGCCGAACGCTAGCTGGCGAGGTTCTATCGTCGATCAGGATGGAGCTCAGTGACGTCCTCCGGGACGCGTTCGGTCGGGTCGTCGAGCACGCTGAGGCGGCCGTCGACGGGCTCGACGCCGACAGCTTGGCGTGGCGGCCCGACGCCGAGGCCAACCCGATCGGCTGGTTGATCTGGCACCTGACCCGGGTGCAGGACGACCACGTCAGCGAGCTCGCGCGTCGCGAGCAGGTGTGGACCGACGACGGCTTCGAGGACCGCTTCGGCTTCGGGTTGGCCGAGGGCGACATCGGCTACGGCCACACGACCGACGACGTCGCCCGCGTCCGGCCGGACGGCCCTGATCTGTTGCTCGCCTACCTCACGGCCGTCACCGATCGGACGGGCGAGTACCTCGACACCCTGCGGGGCCGAGACGTCGCCGAGCTCGACCGCATCGTCGATCGGCGGTGGGATCCGCCGGTGTCGGCCGGTGTCCGGCTGGTGAGCGTGCTCGACGACTGCACGCAACACGCCGGGCAAGCCGCCTACGTCAGGGGCCTGCTCGATCGAGCGCGCCCCGATCGAGCACGAGCCAATCGAGCACCCTCCTGAGGTGTCGCGCGCGGGCCCGGATCACGGGTCCGGTTCACCAGCTCGCGGCGATGTACTGCGTCTCGCAGAACTCGTAGATGCCGTCGGTCGAGCCCTCGCGGCCGAGGCCCGACTGCTTCATCCCGCCGAACGGTGCCGCCGGGTCGCTGACGGCGCCACGATTCAGGCCGATCATGCCGGCCTGGATCCGCTCGCTCGTCCGCAGGCCCTTGGCGAGATCGCGGGTGTACACGTAGCCGATCAGGCCCATCTCGGTGTCGTTCGCCTGGCGGATCATCTCGTCGTGATCGGTGAACGAGATGATCGGCGCGACCGGCCCGAAGATCTCGGCCCGCGCGATCGACGAGTCGTGTGAGACGTCCCGCAGCACCGTGGTCGGATAGAAGCATCCGGCGCCGGGCAGCGGTTCGCCGCCGAGCAGCACCGAGGCGCCCTCCGTCACGGCACCGCGCACGAGCCCGTCGATGTCCTCGACGGCGCCCTTGTTGATCATCGGTCCGCACCCGACGCCCTCGTCGAGCCCGTTGCCGACCTTGACGGCCGCCATCGCGGCCGTGAACTTCTCGGCGAACTCGTCGACGACCCCGGCTTCGACGTAGAAGCGGTTGGCGGCCGTGCACGTCTCGGCCGAGTGGCGCATCTTCGCGACCATCGCGCCCTCGACCGCGGCATCGATGTCCGCGTCGTCGAACACGACGAACGGCGCGTTGCCGCCGAGTTCCATCACCGTCTTCAGCACGCGATCGGAGGCCCGTCGGAGCAGGACTCGACCCACCTCGGTCGAGCCGGTGAACGACAGCATCCGCACGGCGCGGTGGTCGACGGCGGCATCGAACCAGTCGCCCGACGTCGACGTCGGCACCACGTTGATCACCCCGTCGGGCACCCCGGCCTCGGCCATCAGCTCGACCACCCGCAACGCCGTCAGCGGGGTCTCCTTCGGCGGCTTGATCACGACCGCGTTGCCGGCCCCGAGCGCGGGTGCCAGCTTGCGGGTGATCATCGCCGCCGGGAAGTTCCACGGCGTGATCATCAGGACGACACCCACCGGCGGGTGATGGACGATGATCTGGTTGTTGCCCGACGGGGCACGGCCGATCTCGCCGCGGATCCGCACCGTCTCCTCGCTGTTCCAGCGGAAGAACTCGGCCGAGTAGGCGATCTCGCCGCGGGCGTCGGCGAGCGGCTTGCCCTGCTCGCGCACGATCAGCTCGGCCAGCTCGTCGGTGTGGTCGATCATCGTCTCCCAGCACGCCCGCAGGATCTCGGCCCGCTCGCGTGGTGGCGTCGCCGCCCAGCCCGGCTGGGCCGCTTCCGCGGCGTCGCACGCCGCGATCGCGTCGTCGGGCGTGCCGTCGGCGACCTCGGCGACGACCTCGTCGGTCGCCGGGTTCAGGACGTCGATCCGGCCGCCGCCGGTCCCCTCCCGCCATGCGCCGCCGATGAACAGACCGGTCGGCACGTGGCCAGGGGCAGTCGTCTGCGTCTGCGTCATGCGCGAACCGTACCGCGCACGCGCCGAGGGTGCTCAGTGCGGGCGATCGGCGCGAGCTCGGGCTACATCTGGCCGCGGCGGCAGAGTTCCTGACGGTCGAGGACGATCAGACGACCGTCGGTCGTCGCGACCCAACCGAGGTTGCGGAGCTTGCGCAGCGACTTGACCACCGCCTCGCGCGACAGGCCGCACCACTGGGCGAGCTCCGACTGGTTGATCGGCAGGTCGATCGTCACCGCACCGTTCGCATCGGCGACGCCGTACCGCCCCGCCAGCTCGTCGAGGCGGGCGCACACCCGCCCGATCGCGTCCGCGGTCGAGAACTCGAGCTGACGGCGGTTCGCCTGGCGAAGGCGGGCGACGACGACCGACAGCAGTGCGCCCATCGACGCCGGATGCTCCCGCAGGTAGCCGAGGAACCGGTCGACGGGCACGGACGTGAGGACGCAGTCGGTCAACGCCTCGGCCGTCGCCGATCGCGGCGCGCCGTCGAGCGCCGACAGCTCGCCGATGACCTCGCCGGACCCGGCGACGTCGAGCACGACCTCCTGGCCGTTCGTCGCCACCGTGACCAGCTTGATGTCGCCCCGCTCGACGATGGCGACGTCGAACGGCTCGTCACCCTCGGTGAACAGGGTCGATCCGGCCGCGAGCGTGCGACGGGACCCGAGCGAGCGCAGTGCGTCGAGGTCGCCGGCCGAGAACCAGGCGGCGTCGGTCAGCAGATCCACCGGCACATCCTCGCATCGGCTGGGTACACGTACCCAGCCGACTGGGGTCGGGGCCGCTGCGTCGCTCGCCGACGTCGGGCACCATGGAGATCGATGATGCACCGTGCACCCCGACATCGCCGACGGATCGACCTGGGACACGGTCGTCGAGCGACGCCAGCGGGAACCCGAGGGGCGCACGGGTCATCGTCGGGGCGACCACCAAGGTCGAGTCAGCAGCGCCGCCGATGGCGGACGGGATCGGGCGGACGATCCTCGGCGAGCGCTGCTGGACTCGACAGGCTCTGAGACCGAGAGACCGGACACCGAGACCGGGGACGCCGAGACCGGGGACGCCGAGAGACCGGGGACGCCGAGAGACCGGACACCGAGACCGGGGACGCCGAGAGACCGGACACCGAGACCGGGGACACCGAGAGCACGGACACCGAGACCACCTGGATCCCGCACCCGCACACACCCGAATCACCGGTCCCGATCCGACGCCGTGTCAGCGGTCCCCGGGCGGCGTGCTCATGGCGTTCTGCTCGGGTCGGGTCCGGACGTCGACCGGC
>JAUHYJ010000835.1 GCA_030425785.1 Acidimicrobiia bacterium
TCGACCATCGCCCAGCAGGCGACACCCATCGCCTCGAGGCCTTCCTCCATGAGGGGGATCTGTTCGAGCAGCTCGGGCAGCATGCCCTCGCTCGTCTTGTAGCCGTCCCACAGGTCGTTGCGGAACGACTCGATCACGTGGTCGCTCGCCACGCCGACGTGGGTGGCACCGTCCTCGATCAGCTGCAGCGTCGAGGTCAGCACGCCGATCGTGGCGTCGTACGGTCCCGGTTCGCGCCCCGACTCGCCGCGCCGGTTCGCCGATCCGAAGTGCTGCCGGAACAGCTCGTACGTCCCGTCGACCAGATGCACCTTCACGGTGCGCGACCGTACCCCACCCAGCACCCCACCTCCCCCCACGTTCATGTCGCGCTCAGTAGACGATGGCCTACTGAGCGCGACACAGATGCAGGGTCTCGCGGAGGGACTGAACGACGTAGCGGCGTCTCCCCGTCACGTCCTCGTAGGTGAACTCGAGCACGGTTCGGCCGAGCCGTTGCAGCTCGTTGCGTCGGCGGGCGTCCTTCGCTCGGTCAGCCGCCGACGAGTGGCCTCTCCCGCCCGACACTTCGACGACGATCCCGTGGTCGGGATAGAGGAAGTCGACTCGGCCCACGTGTGCGCCGTGCACGTACTCGTCGGCCTGCAGGATCGGGCGGGGGAGCCCGGCCTCGTCGACCAGCTCGAGGAAGCGGCGCTCGAGGAAGCTCTCGCCGCCGCTGGTGACCAGGATCTGGTCGAGGCGTCGCACACCGCGTCGGCCTTTCCCGCGTAGCTGGTCGAGACGCTTCGCGATCTCGTCGAGCGTCGCGAGTCGTAGTCGGATGACCGAGTCCACCGCCGCTTCAAGTCGTTCGGCACTCACTCGCACGGCGGCGAGGTCGATGACCGTGCGGACCGGCGACGTGACCGGGAGCCCGGCGGTGACCGTGTGGTCGATGGTGGGCAGCACGAGCGTTGTGTGGACGGGTGCGTCGAGCACGAACCCGCCCCGACGTCGCCGGCGCACGGTGAACTCGGGGCCGTCTCGACCGAACCGGTCGAGTCCATGGAGCCGTGCAGCGGCGCGGTGGCTGACGACCGCCGTCGGGCCGAGGGCGTGGACGCCGACGGACAGGTCGCTCAACCACGTTCGCGGCACGCCGGCCATCCGGTACGCCTGTGGGCCGCTGCGAGTGACGCTGCCACGCCGGACCAGCTGCTGGACGTCCTGGTCGGAGATCCCGAGTGCCTGGAGTTGGCGTGCGCCGAAGGCGCCGTGTTGGCGGCTCGCGAGGTCGGCGAGGAGCGTTTGTGCGGCGTGGACGTCCATGCCGCACGGGGAGGCATCACGCCCCCGCTCCCGGAAACCCACCACGTCTATGTCGCGCTCAGTAGGCCATGGCCTACTGAGCGCGACATGAACGGTTGGGGGGTGGGGTCAGACGGTGGCGACCTTGGCGCGTTCTCGGCGCAGGGCGAGCTCGACGAGGGCGATCAGGCCCTGCTTGGCGTCGGTGCGTTCGCGCGCGTCGCAGTAGAGCATCGGCACCGACGGGTCGACCTGGGTCGCCGCGCGGATGGCGTCGATCGGGTGCGTCTTCTGGCCGTCGAACGGGTTCACCGCCACGACGAACGGGACGCCCCGCGCCTCG
>JAUHYJ010000836.1 GCA_030425785.1 Acidimicrobiia bacterium
GAGGCCCGGGCCGAGGTCGAGGCGCTCGACCGCCTCGTCGAATCGCGCGAGCGGCAGCTGCGCCGCGATCAGCAGCGTCGCGAGCACGACCGTCAGCAGCAGCGTCAGGACCAGGACCACGCCCTCGTCCCGCGGCGCGTCGTGCGGGTCGCTGGTCCGGCTGGTCGAGTCGTCTCGCATGGTCAGTCCCAGTCGATCGTTCCGTCGAAGCTCCGTGACGGATTGATGCTCGACCCGGAGAAGACGAGGTTCTCGGCCACCACACCACCCTCGACCTTCACGTCGGCCACGACATCGGCATACGGAGCGAACACCGTGCCCCAGACGCCGTCGCCGCCACCGCCCGTGATCGTCAGCGTGCCCGTGACGTTCGGGAAGTTCCAGACGATCGCCTCCGCGGTACGTCCCGCTCCCTGCACCTGCGGCGGAGTGAACGTGAGATCGGGGCCACCGGCGACGTTGATGATCAAGGGCGCAGACGGCAACGGGAACAGCGACGACCACTTGATGTCGTGGAGCTGGTCCATGTTCGCGATCGGCACGTTCAGCACGTTCGCGACGCCCGGCTGCAGCACGAGCTTCACCGAGTCGTTCGCGGCCGTACCCTCGTACGGGCCGCCGTTGACGTTCGTGAGCGAGACCATCCGAGCGCACGAGCATCCGGCCGGCAGCGCCGCCATCAGATCCGAACACAGGCGAAGGTCGGCGAATGCGTCCGGGAACGAAATCGGGCTCACATCCTGGTGCACCACACCGCCGTTCTGCACCTTGATCACCGGCTTCTCGTTCCCGTCGCCGAGTTCGAACACCCGGACGTTCTGGCCCTGTGCGGTTCGGTCGGTGTTCGAGGCGTCGACGAACACGCCGTCCGTGCCGCCGTGCAGCGTGGCGCTCCCGTTCCCGTCGGCTGCAGTCGTCGTCCAGTCGACCCGTCCGACGAGGAGGGATGCGTTCGTGTAGCCCGGCGTGACCGGGTACTCGGACGGCTGGTTCATGTTCTGTCCGACCGACACGTTGCCCTCGAAGGAGAACGAGCCGCCGACAGCGAGCGACTGCTTCACCTGCGAGCCGTCGACGTGGACATCACCCTCGACGAAGGTCATGAAGTTCTGGGTCGCCTCGAGTGGGTCGTCGGCGCACTCGCCGCGCGAGGCGGCGACGCCGACCTCGGCGCGCGGCGTCGCTGCGACCACCTCGTCACCATGTCGTTGCGCGAACACCATCTCGACCCGGTCGACCTCGTCGTCGCCGTTCGCGTCGATCACGTCGGCCTCGACCACCGTCGGCCCGGTCGCGTCGAGCGCGTCGGCGATGTTGACCACCGAGCGCTCGGTCCACGCCGTCCCGTCCCAGGCGCACTCGACGCGATCGAGCGAGGCCAGTCCGCCGGCGATCGCGATGCGGTAGGCGAGCCGCCGATCGCCGTCGTCGTAGCGGAAGACGTTGTCGTCGCCCGCGTCGCTGCATCCCGATCCGCGGTCGGTGTCCCTCGACGACTTGTACGCGTCGGGGCTGTGGGGACCGCTCTGCACGTCCAGATGGAAGTAGTTCACCGCCTGCTGGATGTCGTGGGACTCGGCGACGGTCGACACGATGCCGGATTCGCTGCGGAACACGA
>JAUHYJ010000158.1 GCA_030425785.1 Acidimicrobiia bacterium
CGTGGCGCGCGATCTTCTGGATCAACGTCCCGCTCTCGATCCTCGTGATCGCGCTCGCGCCCCGCGTGCTGCAGGAATCCAAGAACCCCGACGCCACCGGCAAGGTCGACCTGCTCGGCGTCCCGATCGGCGCGTTCGCGGTCGGACTCGTCATGTTCTCGATCGTGCGCGCCGAGTCCGAGGGCCTGGCGGACGGCGTGGTCGTCGCTGCGTTCGTCGTCGGCCTGTCGCTCGTGCCGGTGATGATCCGCCGGTCGGCGCGGCACCCCGAGCCGCTGATCGAGCTCGACCTGTTCCGGCGACGTTCGTTCGCGAGCACGAACGCAGGAGTCGCGTTCTACTCGATGGCGTTCACGTCGGGGTTCCTCGCCAACTCGCTGCTCCTGCAGGAGCTCTGGGGCGAGTCGCTGCGCACCACCGGCCTCGCGCTCGTGCCGGCGCCGCTCTTCGCGGCCTTCATCTCGCCCGTCGCCGGCCGCTGGGCCGACCGCATCGGTCACCGGTGGATCCTCACCGTCGGAACACTGATGTGCGCGGCCGGCTACCTCGGCTACCTCGTGCTGCTCGACGAGCAGGCCACCACCTGGTCTCGGTACGTGCCGATCTCGATGATCTCGGGCCTCGGCGTCGGCGCGACCATCGCCACCTGGGCGAGCGCCGGTCTGGCGGACGTCCCGCCGGGCCAGTTCGGCACGGCGAACGCCACCGTGCGCACCACCCAGCAGGTGTTCTACGCGCTCGGCATCTCGATCATCGTGACGATCCTCGCCGACGTGTCGATCGATCCCACCCTGGGACAGTTCCGTGCCGCCTGGGTGTTCGTCTCGCTCTGCTACCTGCTCGCCGCCGTGACCATCGCGATCACGTTCCCGGCCGGATCGAGCGACGATCGCGCCCGCTCGTGAGCGAGCGCCGTCAGGGCTCGATGACGGCCCACCCGCGGCGCTGCAACTCGGCCGCGAGCAGTTCGGACGGCACGTCGAGCAGCGCCCGCTCCGCGGTGGACATCCGGGCCGCGGGCGATGGCGTCGGAGGCGGGCCGTCGCCATGCGCCGCGTCCTCCAGCTGGGCGATGAAGGCGTCCGCCTCGTCCCGGGTGAACTTGCCGTTGGCCTGACGCTGCGTGAACCCCATCGGTCCGCGGGCGTCGCGGAAGTCTGCGTGGCCCGCCTCCTGGAGCAGCTCGAGCAGCTCGCGAACCCGGTTCGCGGGAGCGGGCGGGCCTGACGGTTGACCGAATGCCATCCCCGACGATCTCACACCGCAGCCGACGTCCGCGGGACCCCGGCCGATCGGCCGCTCGACGCGCCGACACCACGCACGCAGCTCGCGTGAACGGCGGGTTACACCTCGGCCACCGAACTGACAGACGCGACGAGCTTTGACAAACTGTCAAACATGACCGCGATCGAGGAACCTGCGACCGACGCGGCCGACGGGTCGAACAGCACGTCATTCGTGCTCAACGGGCAGCCGGTGACGGTCGGCCGCCGCCACCCACACCTGCTGGCGGCGCTGCGCGAAGAGCTCGACGTCACCTCGCCGAAGGACGGCTGCTCGCCGTCGGGCCAGTGCGGATGCTGCACGGTCCTGATCGACGGCAAGGCGGTGGTCTCGTGCCAGCAGTCGCTCGACAAGGTCGCCGGCAGCGAGATCGTCACGCTCGAAGGCGTCGACGAGGGCGAGCGGCAGGCGTTCGCCGACGCGTTCGCCGCCTGCGGCGGACTGCAGTGCGGGTTCTGCATCCCCGGCATCGTCATGCGGGCCAAGGCCCAGATCGACAAGAAGGGCGACGCGCTCACTCGCGACGGCATGAAGCCGCACCTCGGGGCGCACCTGTGCCGGTGCACCGGCTACGTGAAGATCCTCGACGCGATCGAGATGGTGGCGCGGGGCGAGACGAGCGCGCCCGCGCTGTCGGCCGAGATCGGCGGGGGCGGGGCCAAGTACGAGGCCGCACCGCTCACCCTCGGCGACCGCGACTACATCGACGACCTGCGCGTGCCGGGCATGCTGCACGCCGCCCTGTGCCTGACCGAGCATGCCCGCGCCGACATCACGTCGATCGACGCCGCTGCGGCCGAAGCGACCGACGGGGTCGTCGCCGTGCTCACCGCCGCCGACATCCCCGGCGAATTGCGCCACGGGCTGATCCACAAGGACTGGCCGGTGATGATCCCGGTGGGTGGCACGACGTCGTGCCCGGGCGATGTGCTGGCCGTCGTCGTGGCCGAGTCGCGCGACGCCGCCCGAGCCGCGGTCGGGCTCGTCGATGTCGGCTACGACGTCCACACCCCGAACACCGACCCGGTCGCGGCGCTGGCCGACGACGCGCCGCTGTCGGTGTGGGGCACCGACGGCAACACCTTGTCGGTCAGCGCGTACCAGCGCGGCGACGACGTCGACGATGTCCTCGCCGCATCCGCATTCATCGTGCGCGAGACGTTCCAGACCCAGCGCATCGAGCACGCCTTCCTCGAACCCGAGTCGACGCTCGCGGTGCCGTCCGGCGACGGTGACGCGCGCGCGATGCACGTGTACTCGGGCGGGCAGGGCGTGTGGGACGACCGCAACGACATCGCCGCCATCCTCGACGTCGACCGCGACCGCATCACCGTCGAGCTCGTCTCGAACGGCGGCGCCTTCGGCGGCAAGGAGGACATGTCGAACCAGCCCCACGCCGCACTGGCGGCCTGGCTGCTCGGCCGCCCGGTCAAGTGCACGCTGTCGCGCGAGGAGAGCTTCCGGATGCACGCCAAGCGGCACCCGATCCGGCTCACCTATGAAGCCGGGTGCGATGCCGACGGCAACCTGACCGCACTGCGCGTGCGCGGCATCGGCGACTCGGGCGCGTACGCCAGCGTCGGCATGAAGGTGCTCGAACGCGCCGCCGGCCACGCGTGCGGCCCCTACCGCTGGCAGGCGCTCGACGTCGAGACGATCGCGGTGCGCACCAACAACCTCGTGTGCGGCGCGTTCCGTGGGTTCGGCGCCAACCAGGCCCAGTTCGCGATGGAGGGCGTGATCGACCGGCTGGCCGAGCAGGTCGGCATCAGCGGGTGGGAGATGCGCAAGCGCAACGTCATCCGCCCCGGCGAGGTCTGGGGCCCCGGACAGATCATGGACGACGGCACCGCCGGCGCCGAGGCCGTACTCGACGAGATCCGCGGCGCCTACGACGCGGCCCGGGCCGACGGCAAGGCGGTGGGACTCGGGCTCGGGTTGAAGAACTCAGGGCTCGGCAACGGGTTCCGCGAGGTGTGCGGGGCCGTCGTGCGGTTCCGATCTGCCGATGACCGGATCGAGGTCCGTCACGGCTGGACCGAGATGGGCCAGGGCGTGCACACGGTGGCGTTGCAGGTGGCGGCCGCCGAGCTCGGCGTCGACCCCGACCGCATCGACGTGATCGTCGACACGACCCGCGAGCTCGGGTTCGGTCAGACGACCGGCAGCCGCGGCACCCTGATGGCGGCCGGATCCGTCCAGGCGGCGTGCGCAGCGGCACTCGCAGCCGACTGCGCACCGGACGTCGACCACACCGGTGAGTACGTCGTCGACTGGACCGACAAGCTGGGCGACCCGAACGTGACGAACCCGACGATCCATTCGTGCTTCTCGTACGCGGCCCAGCTCGCGATCGCCGACCCCGACACCGGCGCGATCGAGAAGATCGTCGCCGTGCACGACGTCGGCAAGGCGGTCAACCCGATGCTGGTCGAGGGCCAGGTCGAGGGCAGCGTCCACATGGGCCTCGGCTACGCGCTGACCGAGGAGTTCCCGACCGATCCCGAGACCGGCTTCCCGACGAACATGACGCTGCGCTCGCTCGGCATCCTGCGCGCCAAGGACATCCCCGAGATCGAGGTGCGCATCGTCGAGGTGCCCCAGCCGCGATCGCCCTACGGCATCAAGGGTGTCGGCGAGATCGGTCTCGTGCCCACCGCACCGGCGGTCGCCGCTGCCGTGCGCGCTGCGACCGGCGAGTGGCACACCACCCTGCCGATGCGACCCGGCGACTGAGCGGCGACGCCGTCGCGGTCAGGCCGCATCGGCCCACGAGCGGGGCGCGACCAACTGACCGAGCCGGCTGACGATCGTGCCGACCGCGTAGGTCGCGCAGATCTCGCGGATCTCGTCGATGTGGGCCTGCACGAGTTCGTCGACGGCGACGACCGGGTCGTCGAGCAGCTCGCCGCCGACCTCGTACTCGCCGGCCTCGACCGCCTGCACGACACGGTCGACGACGCCGCCGCAGTCGAGCCAGTCGTGGATGCGCCGGCGCAGGATCGACTCGGTCACGCCGGGGCGATCGACGACCATCGCGGTCGTCGTGCCACCGTGGCTGACGAGGCCGAACCAGCCGCGGGCGCAGGCCTCGCACGAGTCGTCGGTGCAGTCGAGCACCACGGGCACGACGAGCTCGCCGTCGACGGCGTGGTGATGGTCGGACGGGACGTGCCCGTGGAGTTCGTCGGTGGCGATGAGCACCAGCATGTCGGTGGCTTCCTTCTCGAGACGTGTCGGCGTGGCGGGGCGATTCGCCCGATGGCCCCATGGTGCGCCAGGGGTGTCACACGGTTTCGCGACCCGACGTTGGCGTACGGTGTGGCGATGCGGGTGATCGTGATCGGGGCAGGCATCGCCGGTGCGTCGACCGCGTTCCACCTGGCCGACGCCGGGGTCGAGGTCGTCCTGATCGACGGCGGCAACCCGGGCGCCGCCACACTGGCCGGCGCCGGGATCATCTGTCCGTGGCCGACGGCACGCGCCGACGACGACTACGTCGACCTGTACGTCACCTGTGGGGAAGGTGTCGGGCCGATCGTCGAGCGACTCGCCGAACGGGGCGAGCCCGACACCTCGTACCGCCGAGTCGGCGCGATCTTCCTCGGTCACGACGACGGCGAACTCGACGAGGTCGAGGCGCGGGTGCGGCGGCGCGCCGGCGACGGCGGCGCCGTCGGCGCACTCGAACGACTCGACGGCGCCGAGGCGCGCCGGCTGTTCCCACCGCTCCGCGACGACCTGCCCGCGCTGTTCATCGGTGGTGGCGCCCGCCTCGACGGCCGTGCCTTCACGGCCGCGCTCATCCGCGCCGCCGGCGCCGACCTGCGCCGCGGCGACGCGGAACTGGTCGTCGACGGTGGGCGGTGCCGCGGTGCGACCGTCGGCGGTGAACGGGTCGACGCGGATGCGGTGGTCGTCGCCGGTGGCGCGTGGACCAACCGCGTGCTCGAGCCGATCGGCCGCGCCGTCGACGTCGAACCGCAGAAGGGCCAGATCCTGCACCTGCGCCCCCCGGACCTCGCCCGGCCCACCGCCGACTGGCCGGTCGTCCTCCCGCCCGGTCCGCACTACCTGCTCGCGTTCGACGACGACCGTGTCGTGGTCGGCGCCACCCGTGAGACCGGCTCGGGGTTCGACACGCGCGTGACCGTTGCCGGTCAGCGCGAGGTCCTCGACGCCGCGGTCACCTGGGCGCCCGGGCTCGCCGACGCCGAGGTGATCGAGACCCGGGTCGGTCTGCGGCCCCTCGCTGCGGATGGCCCGCCGACCATCGGACCGGTCGACGGCGTCGACGCGCTCTTCGTCGGCACCGGAATGGGTGCGGGCGGCCTCACGATCGGCCCGCACGCCGGCCGCATGCTGGCCGACGCCGTGCTCGGCGCGGCGTCAACGCCGTAGCCGGCGCCACCGCGCCTCGACGTCGGCGCGGTCGAACGACGGCAACCGGTCGGCCTCGACCAGGTTGACGTTGACCCGCACGATGTCGGCGTTGGCGGCGCGCACCCGTTCGTGCAGCTCGTCGACGGTCTCGGCCCGCCAGAACCCCGCCTGGGCCACCGCCACGGCCGAACGGGCGTCCTTGGCCCGGTCGTGGCTGAGCTCCCGGCGCACGAACTGCTCGGCCCACCATCCCTGGGGTCGTGGACGGTCGAGGTCGTCGAACGGCTTGCCGTGCAACGGCCCGGCATCGAGCTCGCCGTTCGCCGCCGCCTGCGACAACCGGTCCTCGAGCATGCGGTCGATCCAGCTCACGCCGACCAGCGTACGACGCGAGCGCGACTGCGACCATCGCCCGGGTCCTCGACGTGCATCGACGGTGGCCGTCCACATTCGGACCTCGCCCGCACCGCCGGCGTGGGCGAGCGCCTCGACCCCGGTCTCGTGCACCACACGGACACCACCTCGCGATCGCTCGGCGACGAGGTGCTCCGGACACCCGACATGTTCGCCCCGCAGGTGCGGTTCGAATCAGGTGCCGACGCCCCGACCAGGATGCTCGACTTCCTCGGTCGCACCGTCTGATCCCGGCGCCGGCCAGGTCGCGGAGCTCACGCTCGGCGCACCCGCAGGCTTGTTCACACGGCGTTCACATTGCGAACATGGATGCGTCACGGCGTCATGACATCGTTCGGCGCTGCCCCTACAACCGCACTTTTTCGGAAGGACCCTCATTCGTGGCGTACCAAGCTGAATACATCTGGCTCGATGGCACCGAGCCCACCAACCTCCTCCGCAGCAAGACCAAGATCCTCGCCGACGACGTGACCGAGATGCCCATCTGGGGCTTCGACGGTTCGTCGACCAACCAGGCGACGGGCGACAAGTCCGACTGCGTGCTCAAGCCGGTGTTCACGTGTCCCGACCCGATCCGAGGCGGGCGCAACGTGCTGGTGATGTGCGAGGTCATGCTCGTCAGCGGACGGCCGCACCCGACGAACACCCGCGCCGCCGCCCGGTCGGCTGCGAAGAAGTACGCCGACCAGGACATGTGGTTCGGGCTGGAGCAGGAGTACACGATGCTCCGCGCCGACGGCACCCCGCTCGGGTTCCCCGAGGGCGGCGGGTTCCCCGGCCCGCAGGGCCCCTACTACTGCGGTGTCGGCACCGGCCGCATCGAGGGTCGCGCCATCGTCGAGGAGCACACCCAGGCGTGCATCGACGCCGGCCTGAACATCTCGGGCACCAACCCCGAGGTCATGCCCGGGCAGTGGGAGTTCCAGATCGGTCCCGCCGGCGTCACCGAGGTCGGCGACCACATGTTCATCGCCCGCTGGCTGCTCCAGCGCATCGCCGAGGACTACGGCGTGATCATCAGCTTCGACGCCAAGCCCGAGAAGGGCGACTGGAACGGCGCCGGGATGCACACCAACTTCTCGAACATCGCGATGCGCGAGAGCTACAGCGCCGTCATCGACGCCTGCAAGGCGGTCGGCGAGAACTACATGGACATGGTGCTCCAGTACGGCGACGGCATCCAGGATCCGGGCGAGCCCGGCATCGACGATCTCGGAGGGCGCTTCGCCCCGGCTCAGCGACTGCTCCGTCTCCCGCACCGTGCCGTCGTCCGTGACGATGAACTCCCAGTCCCGTCCGTCCTTGCGGAGCTTGACCTCGTAGACCTTCTGGCCGGCCTGGATCTCGTGCTCGGCGCCGAAGATCGTGCCGCCGCCGCCGGCCGCCTGCATCGCCGCGTCCCGGATCCGCGCCGGGAGACTCTCTGGATCGATGTCGGCCTCGACCTCCAGCAGGCGGCCGTTGCGATCGAATTCGAACTCCATCTGGCCGTCGGGCTTGGCCTCGTCATAGAGGCGAACCACGTCCATCGAGATGCCGACGAGAACGGCTGCCGCCTGCGCCATCGCTTCGCTGACCGCCGGCACGGCGAGCACGGCGTGGCGCGCCGCGGCGGGGTCATGCGCGCTCCACAGGAACATCGCCG
>JAUHYJ010000837.1 GCA_030425785.1 Acidimicrobiia bacterium
GTAGAAGGTGGCGTCGGCGAACTCCGGTGACCCGTCGAACACCGTGGCCGTGCGCAGCCGGATCATCGACGCCTGCTCGCCGACGACGAGATCGTCGTGATCGACGAAGAGCTCGGGCGGCGCGGGTGGCAGGGTCGTGGTCGTCGTCGTGGTCGTCGTGGTCGTCGTGGTCGTGGTGCTGGTGGACCCGGCTGGAGGTGGATCATCGGCGGCTCGTTCGGCCGCGTCCTGCGCGGCCGCCTCGGCGGCCGCCGCAGCCTCAGCCGCAGCGGCAGCCTCGGCGGCGCGGGCTCGTTCGGTGACGCGCGCCTCGAACGCCGACCGCTGGAGCGCCCACCACGACGTGACGACCGAGTCGAACGAGGGATGCCCGGGCGCGACGGGGAGTCGCAGCGTCATCGGCGCACCATCGTCGATCACGATCTCGGCCGCCTCGACGTCGGTCAGCGGTGCGAGGGTCGTCGGGGGCAGCGTGTCGAGCGGGACGACCGGCGGCACGGTGGCGGGCGGCGCGGCGACCAGGGTGGTGCTCGTCGTGCTGGTCGTGCTCGCGAGCGGTGCGGTGTCCGGTGCGACCGTGCTCGACGCCGCTGCGGTCGACGGCGGTGCAACCGTGGACGGCGTCGGCGCCGGGCGCGGGGTCGCAGCGGGCACGTTCTGGGTGCACGCGACGAGGACGAGCGTCGCGGCCGCAGCCGGCACTCGTCGTCGTACCCGTCGGTGCACGCACGCCAGTGTGGTCGCCCGCAGCGGCGCGCGGGCATCGCCCCGGCCGCCGGTCGGTCCGCCGCTCAGTCCCGGTCGTCGTCCCGGTCGTCGTGCCGATCGTTCGAGGCCGTGCGGGCCGCCGCCTCGACGGCGGCGACGTACGTCGTCCAGTCGATCTCGTCGTCGCCGGGCAGGCTGGCGTCGCCGTCGAAGCGGCCGGCGGCACCGTCGACCAGCTCGCGGACGATGTCGACGTGCCCGGCATGTCGAGCGGTCTCGACCGTCATGTGGGCGAGCACCGTGCGCAAGGTCGGGTGGCGCCGCTCCTCGGGCCACCACGGCACCGTCCCGGTGTCGTCGAGCGAACGCTCGGCGAAGGTCGCGAGCGCGTGCGCCCACGACCGGCGGTACATCTCGACGATCGCGGCGCTCGACTCGTCCGGTGTCGCGTACATGTCGGCGTTGATCGGGGCGTCGGGGTCGAACCACGGCATCGGATCGGGCCAGGGCCGACCGAACACGTTGCCGAAGTAGCCGGCCTGCACCGACGCCAGGTGCTTCACGAGCCCGAGCAGGTTCGTGCCCGTCGGTGTGAGCGGCCGACGCAGGTCGTACTCGTCGAGCCCGGCGAGCTTGTCGACGACGGCGGCGTTCAGACGGGCCAGCTCGCCGACGAGCACGTCGTCGATCGTCGCCTGCCCGATCGACACCGGGTCACTCGACCCCGTCTCGACATTCGGGTCCTCGGGCATGATGGGCGTCCTCCTTCGTCGTCGGCCGGGCACACCGCGGCCGGGGCGGGTGCCGACGTCGGGAGCGGTTCGAGCCGCAGGCTCAGCAACCACGTGACGGCGAGGAATGCCGCGGACCCCCACAGGGCGCCCGTGAGCCCGCCCCAGAGGTAGCAC
>JAUHYJ010000838.1 GCA_030425785.1 Acidimicrobiia bacterium
CCTGGTCGCAGCCTGTGCTGCGGACGACCATCGTCATGCTCGCCCTGATCGGCACGTTCACGTTCGAGTTCTCGACCACCTTGCCGATGCTCGCCGAGTTCACGTTCGACGCCGGCTCGTCCGGGCTCGCGATCATGACGTCACTGATGGGCGGCGGTGCGGTGGTCGGCGGCCTCATCGTCGCGTCGGTCGGGCCGCCGACACCGCGCCGACTGGTCGCCATCGCGGTGGCGTTCGGTGCCGCCGTCACGGCGGTCGCACTGATGCCGACGATCGGTGCCGTGTACGCCGTGATGCCGCTCGTCGGCGCGGCGAGCGTCAGCATGATCTCGTTCTCGAACGCCACGCTCCAGCTCCACTCCGACCCGAAGCTGCGCGGTCGCGTCATGTCGCTGTTCTCGATGTCGCTCATCGGATCGACACCGATCGGCGGACCGATCGTCGGCTGGATCGGTGACCACGCCAGCCCGCGCGTCGCGCTGCTCGTCGGTGGCATCGGCGCCTTCACCGCCGCCGTCTACGGCTACGCCCTCCTCGTCCGCCCCGGCCGCGACGGGAGCGACGGCTCGGCCCACACCACGGCCCCGGCGCTCGAAGCGGCCTGATCGCCCGGCGGACCCCGACGATTCAGCTCGGCTCGCGCCGGCCGTAGAGTCCGCGGCCGCGCATCGACAACACGACCGTGCCGTCCTGGGTGGTCATCTCCGACAGGAACATGACCGCGCCACGGTTCGGCTTGCTCTGCGACGCCTGCACGTCCTCGACGGTGTAGCTCGCCGTCAGCACGTCGCCCGGCCGGACCGGCGCCAGCCATCGCAGCTCGTCGATGCCGCTCGCGCCCATGCTCGACGAATCGGCGATCATCCCGTCGTACAACAGCCGCATGTAGAGCGCACACGTGTGCCAACCGCTGGCGATGAGCCCGCCGTAGATCGACTCGGCCGCGGCGGCCGGATCGATGTGGAACGGCTGCGGGTCGTATTGCTCCGCGAACTCGAGGATCGACTCCTCGGTCACCTCGACCGACCCGAGCACGATCCGCTCCCCGACCTCGAAGTCCTCGAAGTACTTCACGCCGTCAGACCACCTCACCGCGGCGGACGAGCACCTCGGCACCCGGCACCTCGGGCTCGTGGTCGACCAACTCGGCCGGGAACCCCGGCGCCGTCACCGACAACCCGGTCGCGTCCTCGAGCCGGCGCACGATGTCGTCCGACCAGGCCCCGGCTCCGTAGCGGGCTGCGCCGTCGCGGAACACGTCGATCATCAACGGATTGAGCTCGAGCGGCACGCCGTTCCGGTCGGCGATCGACTGGAACAGCCCGATGTCCTTCAGCACGAGCTCGATCGTGAACCCGATGTCGCGCGACCCGTTCAGGATCAGCTGGCTCTCGGTCTCGTGCACGAACGAGTTGCCCGACGAGACCCGGATCGCCTCGTAGGCCGTGCCGAGATCGATGCCGGCGGCCGCCATCGTCGTCAGCGCCTCGGTGAGCGACAGCAGGTTCGCCGTCGCCAGGTAGTTCGTCATCACCTTCAGCACCGACGCCGACCCGAGCTCACCCGTGTGCAGCACGTTGCGGCCGAGCACCGTCAGCAACGGCAGCGCCCGCTC
>JAUHYJ010000839.1 GCA_030425785.1 Acidimicrobiia bacterium
CCCCCGACCCGGTCGTGTTCGACCAGGCCTTCATCGCGTCGCTGCGCGCCGACGTCGACGAGGCGTTCGCCGACTTCCACGAGCGCCTCGGCAACACCTCGATCTTCCTCAGCAAGCACCGCATCTCGAGCGTGCTCGGGTGCGAGGTCCAGCACCTCCTGCCCGACGACTTCTCGTGGTCGCCGGCGGTAGCCGGCGGCCAGGTCGCCCACCGCGCGATCCAGCTCGCGATCAACTGGCGGGGCGATCCGGTGCCGGCCGACCTCGTCGACGAGGCCATCGCCCGGCTCGCCGACGCCGACACCGCGCTCGGCGACTGGATCGAAGCGCTGTCCGAAGCCGACCGCTCCGACCTCGCCGGGTTCGCCGTCGACAAGGTGATCAAGTTCCAGGAATGCTTCCCGCCGCTCGACAAGCGCGCCGCGCCCACGACCGAGTCGTCGGTCCGCTGGCCGGTCGACGGGCCGATCGTGCTGTCGGGCAAGGTCGATCTCACGATCGGGCGACCCGCCGGGGCCGAGAGCCGGAAGGTCATCATCGACCTGAAGACCGGCTGGGTCGCGCCCCGCCACCGGGAAGACCTGAGGTTCTACGCACTCGTCGAGACGCTGCGGACGGGTGTGCCGCCCCGCAAGCTCGCGTCGTTCTACCTCGACGCCGGCGAACCGGTGGTCGAAGACGTCAACGAGCGCGTCCTGCTCACGGCGTCGCGCCGCATGCTCGACGCCGTCCACGCCGAGATCGAGCTCCAGGTCGAGGGTCGCGAGCCGGTGAAGCGGCCCGGTACGTCGTGCAAGTGGTGCCCGCTCGCCGACGACTGCGACGAGGGCCAGGCGTACCTCACCGGCGGCGACGACGACTGAGCGACCCCCGGCGGGTACGGTCGCCCGCGTGATCGATCTGGGCGTGCCGGTGCTCGGCAGCGGGAGCTTCGACGGACCGGCCGGGGTGACCGTCGAGCGTGTCGCCCCGACCCGGCTGCGGCTGCGGGCGACGGCCGACCTGGCCGGGCTGGCGACCGGGCGCTTCGCGGCGCCGAGCGCCGGGGTGACGTTCGCCGCTGACGCCTGGCCGACGGACCTCGACATCGTCGGCTTCGCGTTCACCCAGTTCGCCCTCCCGGTCACCGCCGGTCGCGAGCTGGACTTCGACTTCCACCCGGCGCCCGATCTGCGATCGCCACGTGCGGTCTGGCCCCTCATCGCACGGAGCGCCGGTCGCATCGTGCTGCTGGCGCCGATCGACCACCCGCACGAGCACCTGATCGCCGTCGCCGACGACGGCATCGTCTGGGGGTGGCACGGCGACCTCGACACGGTGCCCGACGGGTTCGCCACGACGCTCGGCGTGTACGAGGCGACGTCCGTCACCGAGGCCCTGGCAGCCTGGCGCGCCGACCTGCGACTCGTCGACCACCCACGCACCCACCCGGTCCTCACGCATCTGTCGTACTGGACCGACAACGGCGCGGCCTACTGGTATCGCACCGAACCGGGCCGCACCATCGCCGAGTCGGTCGTCGACGCCGTCGACGGGCTGCGGGCCGACGGCATCCCGATCGGCTCGGTCGAGCTCGACTCGTGGGCGTACCCGCACGCCACGGCGCGCCCGAT
>JAUHYJ010000159.1 GCA_030425785.1 Acidimicrobiia bacterium
GCGGCTCCCGGCCGCCGCGGACGAGGTCGTCGTCTCCCCTGCGCTCGGCGCGCTCGGCGACCAACTGGTCGCGAACGGCACCAGCTACGAGATCGTCGGTCTCGGATCGACGCTGTGGTGGTCGGGTGACGACGTCGTGTTCGCCCCGTTCGACACCGTGGCACCGATGACCGGCGGCGTGAACCGACTCGTCCTGACCGCCGTCGACGACGGCGAGGACGAGCTGCGTACCATCGCCGACGAGACGCGAACGATCCTCGCCGACCGCGGCGAGCGCTTCGTCGACTTCCCGATCACGATGCCGGACGGCTCGACCCCGATCGACGGCGACATCCAGCAGGTGTCGACGCTGATCGGTCTGCTCGGCGTTTTCGCCGGGCTCGTCGCGCTGGTCCTGCTGGCGAGCACCGCCAACACGCTCATCACCGAACGCACCCGTGAGGTCGCCGTGATGCGAGCGCTCGGCGGTCGTAGCCGCGCCCTGCGTCGGCGGCTTCGTCGGATCGCACTCGGGATCACGGCAGCGTCGCTCGTGATCGGCCTGCCGCTCGGTGTGCTGATCTCGAACCTGATCGCCCGCATGGTCCTGCAGGAGTTCGTCGGCATCACCCCCGGCTTCGCGATCGACTGGGACGTGCTCGCCGGTAGCGCGGTCGGCGCACTGGTGGCCGCCCGGTTGGTCGCCGCCCGCGCCGCTCGCCGAGTGACGAAGCTGCCGCTCGCCGAGGCGCTGCGCGATCGCGACGGAGCCCCGTACGGCGGACGCTGGACGCACCGGGTGCTCGGCCGCATCCCCACGGGTGGTCTGTTCGGCCGCATCGCCATCCGGACGTCGGCACGCCGCCCGGCCCGCACCGCCGCCGTCGTGGCCCAGATCGCCGCTGCCGTCGGCGCGGCATTCATGATCCCGTCGCTCGTCACCTCGGTGAACGACTTCAACGAGGCGACGCTCGCCTCCTGGCAATGGGAGTCGGTGGCGGTCGCACGTGACCCGGGCCTGCCGATCGCCGCCACCGATCGACTCGACGCGCCGGCGCCGTCCGAGGCCGGCGTGTGGGTCGACGGCGAGATCGCCGGGTACGAGGCCGAGGTCTACGGCCTCCGCGACGACTCGACGATGTTCGACGCCGAGATCGTCGGCGGTCGCTGGTTCGACGGCGACCGCGAGGTCGTGTTGAGCGACGGGTTCGCGCGTCGCCGCGGCATCGACATCGGCGACACCGTCGAGCTGGTGCTCGCCGGTGGTCCGGCGACCTACGAGCTCGTTGGCACCGTGGACGATGCGGCCGTGGCCGCCTACGTCGACCGCGCGGACATCGCCGACGACCTCGGCGCACCCGGCATGGCGAACGTCGTGTGGTCGCACTCGACGCTGGCCCCCGTTCCGGCCGACGTCCCGATGCAGATCGAGACCGCCGCCGATCTGTCCGAGGAAGATCGGGCAGGGCGCGACGCGATCCTCCTGATCTTCGGCGCCATCGGCGCCATCGTCACGGGCGTCGCCGGCCTCGCCGTGATGTCGTCGATGACCGTCAACCTCTTCGAGCGGCGCCACGAGTTCGCTGCCATGCAGGCGCTCGGCGCCCGTCGCCGTCGACTGCGTCGGCTGCTGGCGACCGAGCTGGTGCCGGTCGGGATCGTCGGCGTCGGTCTCGGGCTCGGTCTCGGTGCGCTCGCCGCTCGCGGCATCATCGCCTCGTTCGAGGCGAGCAACTCGATCGACATCGGGACGACGCTGTCGTTCGGTGCGATCCCGTTCATCGTGGCCGGCACCCTGGTCGCCCTCGTCGGGCTCGCCGCCGCGGTCGTCCGCAGCGCTGCCCGCCGTCCGATCGCCGTCACCTTGCGGGGTGCGGCGTGACGTCGGGGTCGTCGACGTCGTCGGACGCCACCCGCGGTCATACTGGCGGGGTGAGCGAACTGCCGCCGCCCAACTCACCGCCGGCGCCGCCGCCGCCGGGTGCGAGTCGTGCCGGGTCGTCGGACGCGTCGTCGGGTTCGTCGCCGGGCCTGTTCGACGGGTGGGACTGGGACCGGGTACGGGCGGTGGCCGAGCAGTGGTACCGGCCGCTGCTCGATGTCGACGCCTGGAAGGCGCTCGGCTATCTGGCCCTCGGAGCGCTGACCGGTCCGGTGTTCTTCGCACTGATGATGGGTGCGGGCGCCGTGGTGTTCGGCCTGGTGTTCGTGGCCGTCGGGCTGCTCCTGATCGGCCCGTTCTTCGGCCTCGTTGCCGTGTTCGCCAGGGCCGAGCGGGCGATGGCCCGGTGGGTCGGGTTCGACATCCCGCCTCGTCCGGTCGGCGCCGCCGGCCGGCTCGGCTGGCGCACGATCACCGACCCCGAGCGGTGGCGCCAGGTCGGGTTCCTGGCCGTCAACACGCTGCTCGCCCCCGTGCTGTTCGGGTTCGGCTCGTTCGCGCACTCCCTGGTCGTCCAGGTGGTGTTCGGCGACGGCCAGGCGGGCGGCTTCCTCACCGTGCCGATCAGCACCCTGCTCGCCCTCGCCCTGGCGGCCGTGGCCCTCGGCGCCGCGCCACGTCTGGCGCTGTTCTTCGCCCAGCTGAAGGCGCGCATCACCGCCTGGTTCCTCGGTCCCGACGAGCTGGCGATCGCTCGGCAGCGGGTGTCGACCCTGTCGTCCCAGCGTGAGGACATCCTCGACGCGGTCGCCGCCGAACGGCGTCGCATCGAACGCAACCTCCACGACGGGGTCCAGCAGCAGCTGGTCGCGATCGGTCTCGATCTCGGCATGGCCGAGCAGCAGATCGAGCGCGACCCCGAGCGTGCCCGCGAGCTGCTCGGCCTGGCTCGGGAGAAGGTGCAGGGCTCGATCGGCGAGCTCCGTCAGCTCGGGCGCGGGCTCCACCCGGCGATCCTCGAGGACCGGGGGCTCGACGCTGCGCTGTCGGCCGTCGTGTCCGGCGCGTCGATCCCGATCGCGGTCCACGTCGACCCCGACCTCGACCTGTCGACCGACGTCGCCGAGACCGTGTACTTCGTCGCCAACGAGGCGGTGGCCAACGTGTTGAAGCATGCCGCCGCCCGCACCGCGTCGGTGAACGTGTCCCGCAATGCCGCGAACGTGCGGGTCGTGGTCCACGACGACGGCGAGGGCGGCGTCGACGCCACGAAGGGAACCGGCATCGCCGGCATCCGTGCCCGCGTCCACGCCGTCGACGGGTCGTTGACGATCAGCTCGCCGACGGGCGGCCCGACCACGCTCGTCGCCGAGCTGCCGCGCCAGCATGGGGACCGTGATGTCTGAGCGCACGCTCCGGGTGGTCGTCGCCGACGACAGTGTCCTGCTGCGCGACGGCATCGTACGGCTGCTGAACGACTCGGGCTTCGAGGTCGTGGCGGCGGTCGGTGACGCCGACGCATTGCTCGACGCGGTGACCGAGCACGAGCCCGACCTCTGCGTGGTCGACGTCCGGATGCCGCCCACCCACACCGACGAGGGGCTGCGCGCTGCGATCGAGATCCGGCGGCGCACGCCGACGGTCGCCGTCCTGGTGCTGTCGCAGTACGTCGAGGAGCGCTACGCCGCCGAGTTGCTCGAGGGCGACGTCGCCGGGGTCGGCTACCTGCTGAAAGATCGCGTCATCGACGTCGACGACTTCCTGTCGTCGTTGCGGCGCGTGGCCGGCGGCGGCAGCGCCGTCGACGCCGAGGTCGTCAGTCAGATCCTCGGTCGTTCCAAGCGGGGGAGCGAGCTCGATCGGCTGACGCCGCGCGAGCGCGAGGTGCTCAACCTGATGGCCGAGGGCCTGTCGAACGCCGGGATCGCCGAGCGGCTCGTCGTGTCGCACGGCGCGGTCGAGAAGCACATCTCGAACGTCTTCATGAAGCTCGGTCTCGACATCGAGGACGGCGGTCACCGCCGCGTCCTCGCCGTGCTCACGTACCTGCGCGCCGAGTGACGCGTCGACCGCCCGGCGACGCGCGGGCCGTCGCGGTCGGAGTCGGCGACGGTACCCTGCGCCGCATGGACGTGGCCGTCGTCGACTACCAGGCGCCCGATGCGCCGGAACGCTTCAGTGAGAGCCTGCGCGAGACCGGGTTCGGGGTGATCGTCAACCACCCGCTCGACTGGTCGCTCGTCGAGAAGGTCTACGCCGAATGGTCGGCACTGTTCGACGATCCGGCCGTCAGCGAGTACACCACCAGCGACTCGCAGGCCGGGTACTTCCCGCCCGACATCAGCGAGACGGCGAAGGGCTTCCAGGTCAGGGACCTGAAGGAGTTCTTCCACGTCTACCCCTGGTCGATCTATCCGTCGCAGGTGTCCGACGCGGCGATGCGCTACCGGGACACCGCCACCGAGGTCGCCCTGACGCTGCTCGACTGGGTCGAGGACCAGCTGCCGCCCGAGATCGCAGATCGGCTGTCGATGCCGCTGTCGCAGATGATGGACCGCAGCACGCGCACCCTGCTGCGCGTGCTTCGGTACCCGCCGCTGCCGGCCGAGGTGCCCGAGGGCGCCGTGCGCGCGGCCGCGCACGAGGACATCAACCTGCTCACCGTCCTACCGGCGTCCGATCAGCCCGGCCTCGAACTGCTCGGGACCAACGGCGAGTGGTATCCGGTGCCGTGTGACCCGGGGTCGCTCGCGGTGAACGGTGGCGAGATGCTCGATCTTGCGACCGGCGGCTACTACCCGGCGACGACGCACCGGGTGGTGAACCCGACGGGCGACGCCGCCCGTCACGCCCGCATGTCGCTGCCGCTGTTCCTGCACCCCGCCGACGACGTCGTGCTGGCCGAGGGCCGGACCGCCTACGAGTTCCTGATGCAACGCATCGCCGAGTTGCGCGGCGAACGCTGACGGCTCGGGCTACTGCACCGACCAGGTGTTGATGGCGTACTTCTCGCCGTTCTCGTCGACCTGGACGACGGCGATCGAGCGCGCGTTCCCGGCGGACGAGACGATGCGCACCGTCCGCTGCAGGATCACCTGATCCCAGAAGCCGATCGGCGTCTCGTTCGACGTCACTTGGGGCACGGTCCAGACGTCGTCGACGTCGAACTGCCCGGCGAGGACCCCGCCCGTGAGCGATACCGGGTCGCCATCCGGATTGACGATGGAGACTTTCGACATCGGCACGGACACGTAGCCGGGGACGAACAGCGTGGCGGTACCTGTCCCGCCCGCGAGCACCTCGATGATGGCCTCGGGATCGTAGACCTCGTACGTCGGCGCCGGGTCGGGCCAGAGGTCAGGGCTGCCGGACCCGTCCGGCGCGGCGGCCACGAGGGTCGACGTCTCGCCGGCCGACTCGCCGATCGCGTTGATCGCCCGCACGGTGAACAGGTAGCCCTGATCGCCGGGGTCGAGCGGGGTGAGCCCCATGGTGTCACACGTGGTGCGGACCGGCTCCCAGATCGTGATCGGCGCGGTCAGCGACGGTGGCGTCGCCACGGCGCAGACGTCGCCGAGGTCGGTGTTGCCGCGCACCTCGATGACGAGGTCTCCGGCCGTCATGAGGCCGCCGTCGTCGGTCACGGTGAACGGGATCGTGTAGCTCCCCGGATCGGCCGTCGTGGTGATCTGGAACTCGGGCGACGTCGGACCGGCCGGCACCGTCCACTCCGAGAGATCGACTGCTGGCGTGGCCGATGCGGGGTCGAGGGCCACCGACAGCGCGCCACCTTCCGGATCGGTGACGGCGGCGCGCACGGTGAGCGGAACACCTTGGTCGGTTCGATACACCGCATCGGGTGTCGCCACGACCGGCGGGGTGTTCGGCAGGGCTGCCGCCTCGACGGTCACGTCGAACGAACCCGACACCGTCGACGTTCCGTCGGACACGTCGTACGTGATCGTTGTCGTCGTGCCGACCGGAGCCGTCGTGAGGATCTGCCCCTCCGGTGCGGTGGGGGTCACCGGCAGTGTCCACTCCGCTGGGTTGCCGGAGGTGATCGCGACGTTCGTGATCTCGAGCGTGTCGCCGTTCGCGTCGTGGGCGGGGAGCCGGATGTCGGTGGGGGCGCCCTGCACGATGGTGAACGTGGCCGGCGGAGCAATGGGCGCCTCCTGCGCCAACGGCGCAGGGACGATCTGCGCGCTGACGGCGTAGCCGGTGATCGGGGCGCCGCCGTCGTCGGCGGGCGCGTCCCACGTGACTCGGGCATCGCCCGCGACGTCGCTCGGGCCGACCGCGACGTTGCTCGGCGCCGCGGGTGCGGTCGACTCGTCGCTGGTTGCGGTCGGTGTCACGGCGAGCGCAGAGCTGTCGACGGTGGCGAGGCCGATGTCGAACGGGTTGATCCCGGCAACGGCGATGTCGTAGTCCTGACCGATGGTCAGTCCGGTGAGGAGGCACGAGACGCGGTCGCCCGCGAACACCAGGTCGGCCTGCTCGCACCCGTCGCCGACCGGTGTGCTGGTGCCGCTCTCGACGACCGCGACCTCGTACCCCGAGAGCGGAGCTCCGCCGGCGCTGTTGCCGGTGAGGTGATCCCACTCCACGAGCAGTGCGCCCGTCGGCGTGCCGCCGTCGTCGTAGCGGCGGGCCTGCACGTTGAACGCGAAACCGGATGGGATCTCGGGCGCTCGCACCGCGTCGGTGAGCTGGAGCGACGTCGGCACGTATGCCGTGGCGTCGACCGGTTCGATCGTCGGGGCCACGTCGTCGGAGTTGTCGCCGTCCTCGTTGGGGTCGATCGCGCCGGCGTTGGTGATCGCCTGCGATCGCGGAACGAAGCTCGGGTGGTAGTCGACGGCGTCTCCGCCGTGATCGGTGCCCGGTGTGCGCGCGTCACCGTTGACCGACAGGATGTTCACACGCCGGCCGCGGTCGTAGCCCTCGTACGCGGTCGCGGTCGGGCCGCTGCCGCCGGCGTACCGCTGGTTGAACCGCAGGCTCGGCGAACCGACCGTGTCGTCGACCACGATGCGTGCGTCCGACCCCAGCACCCACGTGGCGCCGCCGCCGTCGATCGCGAAGGTGGCCGGCCCGTCGATGACGTTGGCGGCGACCTGGAGGTCGTCGGCGCAGTTCGTCGCGAAGTCCTCGAGCCCGTAGCCGACGACGACGTCGATGTCGCCCGACACGGTGATCGGCTGCTCGAAGTAGTAGACGCCACTCGCGAAGTAGATCTTGTCCGTGTCGATGTCCGGGTTGGCCGGGCTGAGATCGAGCGGATCGGCGTACCGGCCGGGGAAGTACACCTGGCAGTCGTAAGCCGCTGGCATGTCGAACGGCTCTGCGCTCCGAGGGCTCCCTGGGACGCGCGGCAGGTGCGGCATCCAGACCGTCGAGTCGACCGGCAGCCCTTCCTGCGTGGCCGGCGGTACCGAACCGACCCACCAATCGGTGGTGGTCGCTGCGCCCGCATCGAGCGAGCCGGCGACCCCGGTGATGAACGACGGGGGGATCGTCTGGCCGAGTTGCAGGGCGACCGAGCCGATGGGGATCTCGCCACCGAGGGCCTCGATCGAGCCGACGTCGTCGACGAGCCAGCACTGGTTGTCGACCGCGAAGCCGTTGACCGTCGGCTCGGGATCGAGGTCGCGGTTCGGGCCGACGCAGGTCTCGAACACGTGGAGCGGATCGGAGAGCGCGGCCCGGAGGCCGCCCTTGGCGGCCTCGAGCTGCTTTGTGCGTTGGCTGACCACCGAGTTGGCCTTGAGGACCGACGTGGCGTAGGTCATCAGTGGCACCACGACGAACCCGG
>JAUHYJ010000840.1 GCA_030425785.1 Acidimicrobiia bacterium
CTTCCTGGTTGCCCGGCAGACCCCATGAACTCGACCAGACGAGGTCGGGTGGGATGGTCGCCGGCGGCGCGAGGTCGTCGACGTGCCGCACGACCGGGTCGTGCGCGATGAGCCATCGCACCGCGGCGTGCATCAACCGCACGTGCAACACGCGGTCGACGCCGACACCTCCGGGTGCGAGCGCGCCGGGCGCCGCGATGTCCATGAGGAACTGCGCCGTCTCGTTGAGGCGCCGCTCGGTGTCGGTGCGCAGCCGGCCGGTGAGGTGGAGCACCTGGACGCCCTTGGCCGCCGCATACGAGCTCGGGAGCGACGAGAAGTAGAGCGCCGAGAACTGGTGGGTCACGAGGCGGTTGAAGAACTCCTGGCCGCGGGCGACCGCGGCCTGATCGACGTCGGACGGAGGCGTCGCCCCCTCGTCGAGGAACCGCGCGATCGCCGGCACCCGCTCCTCCGGCGGCAACTGCACGTGGCGCACGAGGGCGCCGAACAGCACACCGGGCGCATCGGCCTCGATCGTCGCGAAGTACTCGGCGACGGCCGCGTCGGCGAGCGGGTCGGCCACGAGCCTGGCTGCGTCGAGGGTGCGGGCGTCGATCGGCGCGTTCGAATCGACCGGCTCGGGCGGGCGTTCGGTCACCGGGCCGCACCGGTCGGTTCGCCGGCCACCGGCCGCTCGGTCGGACGTCCGAGGTGGAACCCCTGTGCGTAGTGCACCCCGAGGCGACGGACGGTGTCGAACTGCTCGGCCGTCTCGACGCCCTCGGCGATCGTGTCGATCCCGAGGGTGGCGGCGACGCCGACGATCAGCCGCACGAGGTCGGCGTCGACCTGCGGGCTCACGATGCTCGCGTCGATCTTCACGCCGTCGACCGGGAAGTGGCGCAGGTGGCTGAGCGACGAGTATCCGACACCGAAGTCGTCGAGGAAGATGCGCATGCCGGCGGCGCGGAACCGTTCGAGGTTCGCCTTGACCGTCGGCCCCTGCGCGAAGGCCGCCTCGGTGAGTTCGATGACGAGCCGCGACGGGTCGACCCCCTGCTGGGCGACCTGCTCGAGCAGCCGGTCGGCGGCGTCGGCGTGGCCCAGCTGCGGTGTCGAGAGGTTGATCGTGACGAACGCGTCGCCGGCGGCGAGCCAACGATTGACCCCGTCACACGCCAAGCCGACGAGCGCGGTGCCGACCTCACGGATCATGCCCGCGCTCTCCGCGACGGCCAGGAACCGGCGCGCACCGATCAGGCCCTCGTCCGGGTGCTCCCACCGCGCCAACGTCTCGAAACCGTGTGCGCGATCAGGCTGCAGCGGCAGGATCGGTTGGTAGTGCACGCGCAGCTGCCCGCCGTTCACGGCAGAGCGAAGGTCGGCGCGCAGGCTCGCGGCGCCGGCACCGATCGCGTCGAGCTCCGGCGAGTACTGCGAGATCCGTCCACGGCCGCGGCGCTTCGACTCGTACATCGCCAGGTCGGCGCGATGGAGCAGCCCGGCGGCCGAGGTGCAGTCGGCATCGGTGACGGCGACGCCCATACTCACACCGATCGCGACGTCGACGCCGTCGCACACGGCCGCGCCGACCACCGAGTCGAACACGCGGCGGGCCAGCGCGAGC
>JAUHYJ010000841.1 GCA_030425785.1 Acidimicrobiia bacterium
CTCGACGCGGATGCCGGCCTGGTCCCACTCGGGGTCGAGCGGCAGACGGCTGATCGCACGGCCACTGGCGCGGCGAGCGGTCCACATCATGGCGGCGGCCTCGTACATGTGGACCTGGCCGGCGCCTTCCGGTGGCACCCGACTCACGACCTCGTCGATCCCGGGCAGCTTGGCGCGGATGAGCGCGAGCCGTTCGGCCTGGCCGTCCTCGTGGTACGGGCTGCTCGTCAACGGCTCGTCGCCGTTCATGTGCATGAAGCTGAGAGCCGAGTTACCGCTGTAGAACGACCGGCTGTGGAACGGCTGCACCTCGGTCGCCGCCTCCTTCATCCACTTGAAGTGTCGGAAGTCGTTCTTGGTCAGCCAGGGTTCGATCGCGATCGCTTCCTTGCGGCTCTTTGCGAACAGGGCCGCGCGCGACGGCACGGGGCGCACCTTGATGCGCAGCGGCCACCCGAGCATGCCGCGCGCCTCCTTGTCGCAACGCCGGTACTGGACGTTCGGGTACTCGGGGTACCCGAACGGGATGTTGACGCCCGCGAAATCGAACTTGGGCCGGTAGTCGAGGACGTCGGCCAGATTCCGCAGCACGAACGCTTCCTCGGCCACGACGGTGACACCGGCGATCCGGCCGGGCAGCACGAGCCACCCACCCGGGCACGGCGTCACCCCGGCGATGTTCTTGAACGGGTTGTCGCGTGGACCGGCCATGTCGAGCTAGGGCGTCGGTCGGCTCACGCCGGCTGCGGCTCGTCGGCAGGCGCCTCGTCGTCGGCCTCGGCGGCCGCCTTGGCACCGGCCTTCTCGCCCGAGCCGCTCGTGGCCGCCTGACCCGATGCCATCGTGGCCGCGGCCTGGGCCTGCGAACGCAACGTCGACACCTGGGCCTGGATCTCGCTCGGGTAGGCCGACATGCTCTGCGCCATCTCCATCGTGATGAGGCCGGACGTGACGAGGCGTGCCAGGTCCATCTCGATCGTCTGCATGCCGTCGGGGCCACCGGTGGCGACCACGTTGCGCAGCTGACGGCTCTTGCCCTCGCGGATCAGGTTCTTGACGGCCTCGTTCGCCATCAGCACCTCGTACGCCGCGACGCGACCGCCGCTGATGGCGGGAGCGAGACGCTGCGAGATGACGCCCTGCAAGGCACCGGCCAGCATCGTCTGGATCTGGTCGCGCTTGTCGGACGGGAACACGTCGATCATGCGGTCGAGGGCCTGCGACGCATCGTTCGTGTGCAGGGTGGCGAACACGAGGTGGCCGGTCTCGGCCAGGCTGAGCGCGATCTGGATCGACTCGAGGTCGCGCATCTCGCCCAGGAGGACGACGTCGGGGTCCTCACGCAGGGCGGAACGCAGACCCTGCTCGAAGCTGCGGGTGTCGGTGCCGACCTCGCGCTGGTTCACCATCGCGGTCTTGTGGTTGTGCAGGTACTCGACCGGGTCCTCGATGGTGAGGATGTGGACCGGCTTGGTCTCGTTGATGCGGTCGATCATCGCCGCCAGCGTGGTCGACTTGCCCGAACCGGTCGGGCCCACCGCGAGGACCAGCCCGTAGGGGCGGTTGAGGAGTGTGCTCACCGCACGCGGCGCGCCGAGCTCCTC
>JAUHYJ010000160.1 GCA_030425785.1 Acidimicrobiia bacterium
GCTCCCCCATCGGCGTCGCGGACCGGACGGGACTGGTCCTTCGACACCGGCGTGTTCCTCGTCGCCGTCGCACTCGGTGCCGTCGTCCTGAGCATCACGGAGGATGTCACCGCCACGCCGATGACGTCGGGTCAGGTGGCCACCGACGCGACGTTGGGCGCACTCTGCTGCATCTCGTTGTGGTGGCGGCGGCGGTGGCCGTTCGGGGTCGCGCTGGCGTGCGTACTGCTCGGTGCGTTCTCGACGTCGAGCACCGTGGCCGGGCTGTTCGCACTGTCGTCGCTGGCGGTCCACCGCCACGTCCGGCCCGCCCTCGTCGTCGCGGTGCTGTCGGTCCCGGCCGCTGTCGTGTGCTCGATCTGGCTCGGACGAACCAACAGCTGGTCGGTGATGCTGCCGACGCTGGCGCTGGCGGCCGCCGCGACCGCGTGGGGCCTGTTCATTCGAGCGCGACGTCAGCTCCTCGCCAGCCTGCGCGACCGGGCCCAGCGGGCCGAGGCCGATCAGCTCGTCCGTGCGGATCGCGCCCGTCTCGCCGAGCGGACCCGCATCGCACGGGAGATGCACGACGTGCTCGCCCACCGGATCTCGCTGGTCGCGCTGCACGCCGGAGCGCTCGAGGTCGCACGCGACCTGCCTCCCGACCAGGTACGGGAGAGCGCCGCGCTGTTGCGAACGACGGCGCACCAGGCGTTGGAAGAGCTGCGCGACGTGATCGGCGTGCTGCGTGAGGAACCCGATCACGAAGAGCCGTCGACGGTGCCGCAGCCGACGCTGGCGGACATCCCACGATTGGTGGATGAGACCCGCCGCTCCGGCGCCAGGATCGACCTCGAGATGCAGGTGGACGATCCGGCTGCCGCTCCCGGACCCTTGGGCAGGGATGCGTACCGCATCGTGCAGGAAGCGTTGACCAACGTCGGCAAGCACGCCCGCGGCACCCTCGCCGAGGTTCGCGTGAGCGGGGCGCCGAACTGCGGGTTGCACGTCAGCGTGCGGAATCCGGCCGCCGTCAACGCCCACGATCGGCCGGCTCCGCCGGGGTCCGGGACGGGTCTGCTCGGTCTGCAGGAGCGCGTGACCCTGGCCAACGGCGTCCTGGTGCACGGGCGGGACGCGTCCGGTGGATTCGTCGTCGAGGCCGACCTGCCGTGGTGACGACCCGGGTGCTGTTGGTCGACGACGACGCGCTCGTGCGTGCGGGGCTGCGGATGATCCTGTCGTCGTCGGAGGAGCTGGAGGTGGTGGGCGAGGCTGCCGACGGCACCGACGCGGTCGCGGCCGCGCAGGCGCACCGACCCGACGTCGTCCTGATGGACATCCGGATGCCCGGAATGGACGGCATCGCCGCCACGACGGCGCTGCGACGCCTCCCGACGCCGCCGCACGTGATCGTGCTGACCACGTTCCAGGCCGACGAGCACGTCATGAGCGCGATTCGGGCCGGCGCCGACGGGTTCCTATTGAAGGACACCCCACCGACCGAGATCGTCAACGCCGTCCGGCTCGTGGCCGCCGGGGAGGCGATGCTCTCGCCGTCGGTCACCCGCACCCTGCTGGCCCACCTCGGCAACGACGAGGCGACGGATCGTCGTCTCGTCGCCAACGAGCGTCTGGCGTCGCTCACGGACCGGGAGCTCGAGGTCGCCACGGCGGTGGCGTCCGGCGCCTCCAACGCCGAGATCGCCGCCTCGTTGTTCATGAGCGAAGCGACCGTGAAGGCGCACGTCTCGCGCCTCCTCACCAAGCTCGCGGTCACGAACCGGGTGCAGATCGCCATCCTCGTCCACAACGCGCGACCGTGACGTGAGTCGGCGCAGCACCCGGCGCACCTTCGCCGGCCGGCGGGGTCGCGCCTCAGTCGGCCAGGATCCTGGCCGGGTCCTCGAAGTCGACCAGCCAGAGTCGTCCGCCCTCGCGTGGTGCGGGGTCGTACTCGGCGAAGCCGAGCAGTTCCTGCGCCCGACGCGGGAGCGAGGCGGCGGTCTCCGAGCTCAGCGCGAGCGGGTGCGCTTCCTCGGAGCGCAGCCACCCGAGCATGTAGCCGATGTGGAGACATGTCCGCCAGGTGTCCGTCGTGGTGTTCGCGCCACCGCCGTGGACGGTCTTGCCACTGAAGAACAGGACCGAGCCCGCCGACATCTCGGCCGGTACCGAGCCGGACGGGTCGAACAGTTCGGGACGGTCCGCCTGCAGGTGGCTGTACGGCACGACACGGGTGGCGCCGTTCGCCTCGGTCGTGTCCGACAGGGCGAGCATGGCGATGACGGTCACTTCGGGGCCGTCGGGCAGGTACTGGTTGAACCACGGCCAGAGTGTCTGGTCGCGGTGCAGGTACTGCGCCTGTTCACCGGGCCCGATCGAGATGACCTGGGTGTCGCTGATCTGCGTCGAGCCGCCGTCGGGGATCAGCCGCCGATCGGCGACACCGAGGATGGTGGGGTCGAGACAGACGTCGACGAACGTGGATGACTTGGCGACGACGCCGTTGAACCTGACGGTCCGGGACCCGTGGAACTCCTGCCACTCGGGGTCGCCGCTGCGGCTCCCCGCAGGTGTGGTTGCGATCCAGGGGGCGAGATCGGCGCGTAGTCGATCGACGACCTCGGCGCCGACGAGGTCGGCCACGATGACCGCTCCGAACTCGTCGATCGCCGAGTCGATCTCATCCACGGTCGCCGTGTTCGACAGCGTCGGAATCTTCATGAGTCGTCTCCTCGATGTACGGGTCGATCCGACCCGGGTCGGTGTGCTGCGACGAATTCGTCGGGCAGGGACTCATCGTGCAGTCGCCGCGGCTGAGGAGCTTGGGGAACGGCTGACGACGACGTGGAGATCGTCGATCGGGCGTGCGTCGACGCAATGGTCCGGCGCGACGGCGGGTCGGACGCGGCAACAATGGGTGCATGTACCGGTTCGGGAAGAGCGTCGTCGACGTCCCGACGCGTACGGTCGAGTTCGACGGCGAGGTCCGGCATCTCGAACCACAGGCCTTCGACCTGCTCGCCTACCTGGTGACCCACCGCGACCGTGTGGTGCCGAAGACCGAGCTGCTCGACGAGGTGTGGGGCGACCAATTCGTGTCGGAATCGGCGCTGACCACCCGGATCAAGGAGGTCCGTCGCGCCGTCGGTGACGACGGCGTCCGACAGGCCGTGGTCAAGAACTTCCGCGGGCGGGGCTACCGCTTCGTCGCCGATGTCGACGACGACGACGATCGCAACACCACACCGGTGGTGCGACGCACGACCACCTCGCTGTTCGGCCGCGACGACGACATCGCAGCGGCCCATCGGCTGCTCGACGAGGCGCCGCTCGTGACACTCGTCGGGCCCGGAGGTGTCGGCAAGACGTCGCTCGCCCGCGACATCGTCGCCGTGCGACGCGAGCTGCACGCCGACGGCGCGCCGGTCGTGCGACTCGCGGCGATCCGTGAACCCGCGGCCGTGACCCACGCGCTCCGAGGCGCCACGGGACTCGACGACGCGGGCCCGACCGAGGACGATCTCGTCGCCGCGATCGCCGACCTCGACGCGCTGCTCGTGCTCGACAACTGCGAACACGTGATCGACGAGATCGCCCGACTCGTCGGAGCGATCACGGAGGCAAACGGCCGAGTGCGCATCCTCGCGACGAGTCGGGAACGACTGGGCTCGCGCCACGAACGGGTGTGGCCGGTCGAACCGCTCGATCCGGAGACGGCCCGGCGGCTGCTCCTCGAACGTGCCGGTGCCGCGGCGCCGGGGTACGACGTGCCACCCGACTCCGATGCGTTGGTCGCCGAGCTCGTGGAGCGCATCGACCGGCTCCCCCTGGCGATCGAGATGGCGGCGGCGCGTCTGCCGTCGCTCGGGCTCGACGACCTGGTGCACCTGCTGCGCGAGCGCCTCGACGTCCTCCGGAGCGCCGACCGGAGCGCCGACGACCGCCATCGCACCATCGGCGCCTTGATCGGCTGGTCGGAGGACCTCCTCGCCGAGCGCGAGCGCGACGTGCTCACGTGTCTCTCGACGTTCGCGGGTGCGGCGATCGCCGCGGACATCGCAGCGGTCGCGAACGCCGACCCGACCGAGCTCACCGGTGGAGCGCTGGCCGGCTGCGTCGATCAGTCGCTCGTCGTGGTCGACACCATGCACCAACCCACGACCTATCGACTGCTCGAGACGGTGCGCGCGAGCGCAGCTCGTCGACAGACCAATGCACACGTTGCGCGCCACGCCGAGCGCATCATCGAGGTCGCCGCGGAGATGGACCGTGTCCTGCGGACGCCCGACGAGGCGGTTGCCGCTCGCCGTCTCGACGAGCTCGTCTCAGACGTGCGGGTGGCACACGAGTGGGCGCTCGGCCACGACATCGAACGAGCCGGCGAGCTCACGGCTGCGTTGCTCCATTTCGCCTTCCAGCGCCAGTGGATCGAATCGGTGTCGTGGGCGGAAGAGGTCATGGCTGCGGCCGACGCCGAGGATCCGGCGGCGATGGCCGCTGCGGCGGCATGCGCCGTCGACGCGTCCAACCGTGGCGATTTCGACCGCGCCCGGGAGCTCGCCGAGCGTTCGCTCGCCGGCACCGACCGGCGCGTGCTGATCTCCGCGCACGACACGCTCGCCAACATCGGGATCTACAACGGCGACTTCGCGACGGCTCGACACCACCTGGCGATCATGGGTGCGATCGGCGAAGCGGACTCGTACGTCCAGGCCAACATGTTGGTCGGCGAGACGATGGTCCTGGCCTACGGCGGCGACCCCCACGCGGCGCTCGACCACTTCGCCGAGCACCGACCGTCCACGCCGATCTGCCCCACCGGCGAGGCGTGGCTCGCCTACACCGAAGCCGACGTGCTGGCCGCGCTCGGCCGGACCGACGCTGCGCTCGAGCGATTCGACGACGCCGGCCGGCTCGGATCGTCGGTCGGCAGCACCTTCGTCCGCAGCGTGGCCGAGCTGTCGGCGCTCGCGACGCGGAGCCGGGCGGGTGACCCCGACGAGGCCCGCGCCGCGTTCGTGCCGGTGCTGCGGCACTACCGGCGGGTACGCAGCATGACGCACGCCATCACGGCGCTGCGGAACCTCGTCGTGCTCCTCGTCCGGGCGGGCGACGACGCGGACGCCATGGTGCTGCTCGGTGCGGTGTCGAATCCGGACGGCAAGGCCACCTACGGCGCCGAATCGGCCCAGCTCGACGACGCTCGGGCGACCGTCGAGGCGCGTGTCGGGGTCGAGCTCGTCGAGGAGTGGGTCGCACGCGGCGCCGCGCACGACCCGCTGTGGGCCGTCGACCACGCCATCAGCGTCCTCTCCTGACGCCAACGGACCCGCTCCGCTGAAACGCCCGCCGAGCGGGTGGTGCCGCGTCTGCAGCGAACCTTCAGCTGTTCCCCAAGCTCCTCAGCCGGGCCGTCGTCATGGTGGTTCCCGTCGAGTCGTGCCGAACGACGACACCCCACCGCAGCAGGAAAGCGACTCCATCCCATGATGACGACCATCCATCCCATCGATCAGCGCCTCCCCGACGATGGCGTCCGCACGTTCGACCACGGGCGGCGCGGGCGGTTCAACGCCTGGTTCTTCACTGCGTTCGACCGGTACGTGAACCACATCGCGGCTCGGCACAAGCGCCACGCGTTCGGTGATCTCACCCCGGGCACGATCGTCGAGATCGGCGCCGGTGTCGGCGCGAACTTCGGGTACGTGCCCGAGGGGAGCCGGCTGATCGCCATCGAACCGAACGTGGCGATGCACGACGGACTCCTCCGTCGAGCGCGCCAGCGCGACGTCGCGATCGAACTCGTCGCCGACGACGCACACGTGCTGCCGCTCGCCGACGACTCGGTCGACGACGTGCTGTGCTCGCTCGTGCTGTGCACGGTCAGCGACCCGGACGCGGTGCTCGCCGAGGCCCGGCGGGTGCTGCGACCGGGCGGCCGCTTCCGGTTCGTCGAACATGTCGCCGCTCCCGCATGGAGCCCGCGCGGTTGGCTCCAGCTCGTGCTCCGCCGTCCGTGGAGCTGGGTCTACGAGGGCTGCGACACGTGCCGCGACACCGCGTCGACGGTCGAGCGGGCCGGCTTCACACGCGTCGAGCTCGAGCGTCGCCGTTTCCGGCACTCGTGCTTCGTCCCCGTCAACACGGCGATCGCCGGCGTCGCGACCAACTGATCCGACCACCCACCACCAACCATCCACCACCAGCCACCCGGCACCCACCACCCACCACCATTCACCCACCACGAACAAGGAGCGATCAGATGACCATCACCGACACCCGCACGCCCGTCCGCGACCTCGACCCGGATCTCCTCGAGGAGTTCCGCCGCCTCGCCGCCGAGGACGACGCCGCCAACCGGTTCTTCGACGAGACGCACCGCCGACTCGTCGAGGCGGGCCACTACCTCGCCAACGTCCCGGCCGACATGGGCGGCGGCGGCCTGAACCTGTTCGAGACCGCCCGGCGGCAACGCCTGCTCGGCAGGTACGCCCCCGCCGCGGCACTGGCGTCGTGCATGCACCTCTACTGGACGGGCGGGGCCGCGGAGCTCCGAGCCGCCGGCAGCGATGCCCTCGCCTTCGTCCTCGACGACGCGTGCTCGGGCACGATCTTCGCGTCCGGCCACGCCGAGCCCGGCAACGACGTGTCGACCCTGATGTCGACCACGGTCGCCCAGCCGGTGCAGGGTGGCTATCTCATCACCGGGCGGAAGAGCTTCGGGTCGCTCGGCCCCGTCTGGGACCAGCTCGGCTTCCATGCGATGGACTCCAGCGATCCGGACGCACCCGAGGTGATCCACGGTTTCGTCAACCGAACCGACCCCGGTGTCCGCATCGTCGAGAACTGGGACACGATCGCGATGCGAGCGTCGCAGAGCCACGACACCGTGTTCGACGCGGTGTTCGTCCCCGACGAGCGCATCGCCTCCCGCCACCCGGCCGGCGACGGCGACGAGCCGGTCACCGCCACGGCGTTCTTCTGGGCACTCGTGCTGATCAGCAACGTCTACGCCGGGATCGCCGAGCGAGCGCTCGAGATCGCGAGGGAGACGATCACGACGCGCACCGCGATCGCGATGGACGGGCGGACCCTCGCCCACAACCCGATGCTGCAGCACCAGGTCGCCGACATGTGGATCGCCCTCGACGGCCTCACCGCGTCGCTGGACATGCTGGCCGCCGAATGGGACGACGAGCGAGTGGACCACGGACCGGTGTGGGAGATGAAGCTCTTCGCGGCGAAGCACCGCACGAGCTGCATCGTCCGCTCGATCGTGGACACCGCCATGGAGGTCGTCGGCGGCAGCGCGATCCGCAGTGATCACGAGCTGTCGCGACTCCTTCGCGATTCGCGAGCGGCCGCGTACCACCCGCCCTCCGATGCGCTCGCGCACGAGGCCATCGGCAAGGGCGTGCTCGGTGTCGACCCGGGAGGCCCACGATGGTGACCGCAACCCCGACACGAACGCGCACTGCGGCAGCCGACCCGACCGGCGGCTCGACGCCCGAGCCGCGACCGTCGAGACCCGACGGCGTGTTCGCCACGCCGGAGGCCCTCGCCGCCATCTCGACGGGACGGGCGCGTCCGGGACGGGCGTCCCGCCTCCGCTCGCGAGCCGCCCGCGTGCTCACCGCGCTACGGCTCCCGCCCCCGATGGTCGA
>JAUHYJ010000842.1 GCA_030425785.1 Acidimicrobiia bacterium
CCTCGCAGGGTCCCAGGACGGCCGGGTCGCACGGATCGACCCGATCGTCCCCGGCGTCGACCTCGCCGGCACGGTCGCCGAGGCCGCCGACGGGTTCGAGGCCGGGCAGGCGGTCATCGCCCACGGGTACGACATCGGCGTCGCCCGCCACGGCGGCTACGCCGAGTACGCCCGCGTCCCCGCCGGATGGATCGTGCCGATGCCCGACGGGCTCGACGCGCGACAGGCGATGCAGGTCGGTACGGCCGGCTACACGGCGGCGCTGTCGGTCGTCGCGCTCGAGGACCACGGCGTGGCCCCCGGCGGCGGGCCGATCCTGGTGACCGGCGCCACCGGCGGCGTCGGGTCGATGGCGGTCGGCATGCTCGCCGCCAAGGGGTTCGAGGTCGTGGCCAGCACCGGCAAGCCCGACGAGGCCGACTGGTTGCGTGACCTCGGGGCGAGCGACGTGATCTCGCGCGACGAGACGTCGGCCGAGTCGAAGCGGCCGCTCGAATCGGAGCGGTGGCAGGGCGCCGTCGACTGCGTCGGCGGCAACACCCTCGCCTACGTGTTGCGCACCACGAAGTACGGCGGCTGCGTGGCGGCGAGCGGGCTGACCGGCGGCTTCGCCCTGCCGACGACGGTGATGCCGTTCATCCTGCGCGGCGTCACCCTCGCCGGCATCGACAGCGTGATGACGCCGATCGACCGTCGCATCGAGGTCTGGAACCGGATCGCCACCGACCTCCGCCCGGCTCAGATCGATGGCGACGGCTCGGGTGTGACCGTCGTCGGTCTCGACGGGGTCGGCGATGCCCTCGACCGGATCCTCGCCGGTGGCATGGTCGGCCGCACCCTCGTGCAGCCATAGCTCCCCGCCGTCGAGGGCTAGGTGAGCTCGACGTCGGCTGCGGCGAGCGCGTCGTCGAGGTCGGCGCCGGCGAGCAGCGCGTCGGCTGCCGCGAGTTCGGGGGCGAGGAAGCGATCGGGGCCGGGACCCGGAACGCGGTCGCGCAGCACTCGCAGCACGGTGCCAGTCGCGTGGCCGGGTTCGAGTGGTGCGCGCAACTCGACCGCGCGGGCGGCGACGACGAGCTCGACGGCGAGGATCCGTCGGACGTTGTCGAGCACGCGGCGGAGCTTGCGGACCGAGCCCCACGCCATCGACACGTGGTCCTCCTGCATGCCCGACGTCGGCAGCGAGTCGACCGACGCCGGGGCGGCGAGCCGCTTGTTCTCCGAGGCCATCGCGGCCGCGGTGTAGTGACCGATCATCAGACCGGAGTCGACGCCGACCTCGTCGGCGAGGAACGGTGGGAGCCCGTGGCTGCGCGTGCGGTCGAGCAGGCGGTCCATCCGCCGCTCGGCGATCGATCCGATCTCCGCGAGTGCGATGGCGAGGAAGTCGGCGGCGAAACCGAGCGGCGCACCGTGGAAGTTGCCGCACGACTCGACGCGGCCGTCCGGCAGCACCATCGGGTTGTCGATGGCCGCGGCGAGCTCCCACCCGGCGACCCGCCGAACGTGATCGAGCGTGTCGCGCGCCGCTCCGTGGACGGCGGGCGTGCAGCGGATCGAGTACGCGTCCTGGACGCGGGGATCGTCGGTCGTGTGGCTCGC
>JAUHYJ010000843.1 GCA_030425785.1 Acidimicrobiia bacterium
CACATCCGTACGAGCGCGAGCACGATGACGGCGACCGTCGCGATCGCGACCACGAAGGACGACGACCGCGAGGCGAGCCCGGTGGAGAGCATCAACACGAGCACGCCGAGCGGGACGAGCGCGGCGAACAGCAGGCCGAAGATCTGTGTCCAATGGAGGCGCGCGGTCTCCTGGGAGCCGAGACCCCGATGGCTCATCGCCCAGCCGAACGAGGCTGCGAGGACTGCGATCCCGACGAGCGGGGCCGCCAACACGGGCCCACCGTCGGCGAGCCGCCCGTCGTAGGCCGCCCAGCCGACCACCGCATGGCCGGCGCCGAGCAGGAGGAACCCGAGCGTGAGCACCTCGAAGCGGTGTTCGGGGCGCCGATCGCGACCGATCCGGCGCATCGCGAGCAGCGCGAGCATGCCGTCGAGGAGCGGGAAGAGCCACACCCATGCGTCCGGGCTCATCGGCATCTCGTCGCCGTCGTAGAACGGTCCGGTCGCGGCGACCCACACCAGGGCGGTGACGGCGATCGAGTAGATGATCGGTTCGGTGCCGACGAGCAGGTCGCGCGCACGCCAGTTCGACGACGTCAACCCGACCGTGGCCGCGACCAGCGACGGATAGGCGAGTACGCCGATCGCCTCGGCGGCGCCGGGGTATCCGAGATCGCCGTCGAGGACGGCGACGCCGCGCACCAACTCGGCGACGCCGAGCAGCGCGAGCCCGATCCCGAACACCACCCACGGCACAGGCCGAGCGGGGCGGTGGACGACCGCACCGGCGACTGCCGCCGCGGCCGCGACGAACCCGACCGCCGCCCGACACCAGACCGCCGATCGCTCACCGTCCAGCACCAGGGACGCGGCGATCAACGCGGCGGCCGCGACGGCCGTCACGACGAGCGCGAGCCAGCGTTTCATCAAGATGTCATCGGCATGCGGGGCCGACGTGTTGAGGGCCGGCCCGGCGACCGGCGGCCCCGGGCACGCACGCGTCACCGCCGGTCGGTGTCACTCGGATCGGTCGTCGTACCCGGGGTCGGACGGCCAGTTGGGTTGGAACAGGTGCCACTGGGTCGGCGCGCGCCGGATGAGGTGTTCGAGCTCGTCGGCGAGCGCCGCGGTGACCCGCTCGACGTCGTCGCGGAGCCGGCCGTCGGTTCGCTCGGTGTCGAGCGGTGGACGCACGACTCCCAGGTGCCCGTCGGTGCGATCGGTGAAGTACACCGCGGTCGGCAGGACGGGCGCGCCGGTGCGGAGAGCGAGGGTCGCCGGTCCGGCCGGCAGCGTCGTGATCTCGCCGAAGAACTCGACCTCGACGCCACTGCGCTGGATGTCGCGATCGGACAGCAGACAGACCACGTCGTTGCGCTTCAGCGCGGCCAACAGCTCGCCGGCGGCGCCGGGGCCGAGCCCCACGATGTTCATGCCGAGACGATTGCGGAGCTCCTTGAACCACTCGAAGAGCTCGGGTGGCTCGATCGCCTCGACCACGGCCGTGACGCCGTGCCCCTTGTCGGCGAGCCAGCGTCCCGCCCACTCCCAGCCGCCGAGGTGCGGGAGCGCCAGGATCACGCCGTTGCCGCCGTCGAGCGCCCTCGTGACGTGCTCGTA
>JAUHYJ010000161.1 GCA_030425785.1 Acidimicrobiia bacterium
AACACCAGGAGCGCACATCCGACCGCCACGTGTGGTCGCGACCGATCGCCGGCCGGGACGCCCGCCGGGTCAGTGGGCGAGAAAGCTCTCGTAGACCTGCAACAGCGCCGTCTTCTGCTCGGGCGAGAGGTCACGGTCGGCTTGGATCGCCTCGGGCACCGTGCTGACGCGCCGGTCCTCGTCGGGGAGGATGCCGGCGCGCACGTACAGCTGCTCGACACTGATCTTGAGCGCCTGGGCGACCTGCTGGAGCACCTCGGCCGAGGGCTTGCGCAGCCCGCGCTCGATCTGGGACAGGTACGGGTTCGAGACGTCGGCCAGCTCGGCGAGGCGCCGCAGCGACATCTCGGCCAGCTCGCGCTGGCTGCGGATGAAACCGCCGACGTCGAAGACGCCTGCCGTCTCGTCGCTGCTGTCGGGGTCGCTGCTGTCGGCGTCCCCGCTGTCGCCGTCGTCGTGGAGCTCGTCGGCGGCGGACACCGCCGTCAGCTCCCGAGCAAGCCGTCGACCGACGCCTCGCCCTCGCGATAGCGACGGACGAGCTCGGCGCTCAGCGCGTCGAGCCGGTCGAAGCGATCACGACGGTCGTCCGAGACGCGACGCTCGAACGACGTGAGCTGCTGGTCGAGGTGCTGCAGCTCGTCGATCGACAGATCCTCGATCCGGCTGAAGCCGTGCTCGGCGCAGATCGCGTCGAGCTCGTCGGACAATGCGTGCTCGCTCAGGTCCTCGACGGGGCGCGGCGGCCGCGGTGCGCCACCGGTGAGGTGGCTCGACAGCACGACGCGGAGCTCGCTCGAGATGTCCTCGGGGCGTTCGCCGCGCTCGCGGCGATGCACCTCGGCCCGGACGAGGTCGACGCGTGCCTGCGCGACGCGGCGCACGTACGACACGACGTCGTCCTCGGCTTGGAGCTCGTTTCGGAGCGAGCGGAGCTCATCGAGGCTCAGCGCAGTGGGGTCGAGCGAAGTCACGTCATCCTCCTGACACCGGTGGCAGGATCGCCAGCTCGTCGGTGGGTCCGATCGGGTCGTCCGGGCCGGCGGGCTCGCCGTTGACCCAGATCCGGCAGGTGCTCAGCACGGCAGCGAACGCGCTGCCATAGCGATGGGTGGCAGCGTCGAGCACGGCACCGACCGTCTCGCCCTGCAGGTCGTCGCGGCCCGTGCCGGCGGCGTCGCGCGCCGAGGCGAAGAGCCGGATCGTTGGCATGGTCCTCATGGTACCGGTCGGGCGCGACGCGGTCGGGTTCTCCTGCGGCACGTGCTGCACGGCAGGCTGCCGGACGGTGCGGGGCGGTGGCGCGACGAACGTGGGCACGTCAATCGCCTCCTTCCTGATACTCGACCGACCCGGGGGCCGGCAGCTGGACGATCGACGTCGCCGGGGTCGTCACGTTCTGGTCAGCGACGTCGGGCGTGGCAGCGCCCGCGACGAGGCCGATGGCGCCGACGCACACGGCGACGGTCAGCAGGAACTGACGGACGGTCCGCTCGTCGAGGTGGCGCACGATGACGGGCAGCTGGCCGGTGTCGGGCCGCTCCGACGTCTGCAGCGTGTAGAGCGCGCCGAGCACGAGGAGGGTGGCGACGGCCATCGCGACGATGCGGTCGTCGTGGCCCATCGGCGCGAGGCCGTGGGTCCAGCGGTCGCTCGCGCCACGGAGGGCGACGGCGAGACTCAGCCCGACCGTGACGGCGAGCGTGCCTCGCCACCGACGGGGCGCGTGACCGTCGGGATCGGTGCGTTCGATGACCTCGCCGATCGCCCCGAACGACCAGCGGATGCGATCACCCAGTCGGAGGCGGCCGCGACCGAGCAGGACGTGGGCACCGCCGAAGCCGGCCGCGGCGCCGAACACGGCGGCGAGCGCCCACCACGGGGGAACCCCGAACGGCGTCGCGCCGAGCAACAGGCCGAGTCCGATCGCGAGGACGAGGACCAGTCGCCGCGGTCCTTCGGCGAGCACTGCGGCGATGGCGGCGTCGCCGGGGGTGCGCGGGCGCCAGCGGGGCGCGGCCCGCATCGCCGTGCGGACGTCGCGATGGAGATCGGCGGATCGGGTGCGCCCGACGAGGTCGGCCACCGCATGGGCATACCAGTAGCTGTCGCGCACGCCGTCGCCGACCAGGTAGACGTTGCGAGGCGCCGTCGCGGCCATGAGCGCCGCGGTGACGGTCAGGGCACAGACCAGCCCGACGATCTCGGTCGCCAGGACGACGAGGGCGACCGGGTGCCAGTGCAGGTCGGCGATCCGCCAGGCGAACCAGGTGACCGTGCACGCAGTCGCGAGTCCGGCCAGCGCGAGCCCGGCGCGCCGACGGGCCGGTGACAGTACGTCCGCGAGCAGCTGGTCGGCGGGAGTCGCCACGTGGTCGTGGCGGAGCGGTGTGATCGTGCGCATGTCCGGGCTGCTCGTGTGCGCCGGCGATGCCGGCATTTCCCCTGGTATCGGCGCATCTCGGACCGGTCTTGAGCTGCCGCTGCCGCGACGAAACGCACGGCGGCTGGCGATAGCCTCGCTGAACCGTGGGTACCTCGAAACGCGAACGTCAGAAGGCCAACCGTCAGCAACGGCTGATCGAGCAGGCGCGCGAAGAGCGCAGCGCCACCGTCAAGCGCAATGTCGTGCGCTGGGGCCTGGCCGCCGTCCTCGGCCTCGGTGCCGTCGTGCTCATCGCCTGGATCGGCGGCGCCTTCTCGGGTGACGGCGACGACGCCGTCGAGGACGGCCCCCCGCTGACCGTCCCCACCCTCACCGTTCCGACCGACACGACGCCCGCCGTCACCTACCCGGTGCCGCCGAAGCCCGAGGTCGAGCTCCCGGCCGTCGAGCCGACCGATCTGGTCATCACCGACCTCACGGTCGGCGAGGGCCCGGAGGCCGAGGCCGGCGACACGGTGCTCGTCCACTACGTCGGCGTGTTGTCGTCCGACGGCACCGAGTTCGACAACAGCTACGACCGCGGCTCGCCGTTCCCGGTCACCCTCGGCAGGGGCAGCGTCATCCAGGGCTGGGACGAAGGCCTGATCGGGGTGCAGGCGGGCGGCCAACGCCAGCTCGACATCCCCGCCGACCTCGCATACGGCGACACCGGCTCGGGCGACATCATCGGCCCCGGCGACGCGATCTCGTTCGTCGTCGACGTCCTCGAGGTCACGAAGGCGGACGGTTGATGCGCCGCATCGCGCCTCTGCTGGCGGCTGCGCTCGTCCTCGCCGCCTGCGGATCGGGCGACGACGACGCCACCCCGGCGACGCTGTCCGACGACGAGCCGAGCCAGGCGGCCGACGACACCACGGAGCCCGCGACGGACGAGGCAGCGGCTGATGCGACCACCGTGCCCGGCACGGTCGAGTTCGCCGACGGGTTCGGCGAGAAGCCCGCGGTCGAGGTGCCCGACACCGAGCCGACCGAGCTCGTCGTCACCGATCTGATCGACGGTTCGGGCGAGGCCGCCGAGGTCGGCGACACCGTCGTCGTCCACTACGTCGGGGTCCTGACCGCCGACGGCACCGAGTTCGACAACAGCTACGACCGTGGGTCGCCGTTCCCGATCGTCGTCGGCGTCGGCGGGGTCATCGAGGGGTGGGATCAGGGCCTCCTGGGGGTCCAGGCCGGCACGCGCCGCCAGCTCGACATCCCCGCCGCCCTGGCCTACGGCGATGCCGGTGCCGGTGGGGTCATCCCGCCCGGCGCGGCGCTGACGTTCGTCGTCGACGTGCTCGAGGTGCAGAAGCGGACCGAACCGACCGTGCCCGAACAGGCCGATCCGAGCGAGTGCCCGGCCACCGACGGGTCGGCACCGACACAGCAGGAGTTCGCCGAGTACCCGCCGTTCTGCATCGACGTCACCGCCACCTACACGGCCACGATCGCCACCAACTTCGGCGACGTGGTCGTCGAGCTGTACCCCGACCGGGCACCGCTCACGGTCAACAGCTTCGTCACGCTCGCGCGCTACCACTACTTCGACGGCACCGAGTGCCACCGGGCGATCCCCGGCTTCGTCGTGCAGTGCGGCGACCCGACCGCGACCGGCACCGGCGGCCCCGGCTACCGGTTCGCCGACGAGCTGCCGTTGCCCGGCGAGTACCAGATCGGTTCGCTCGCGATGGCGAACAGCGGGCCGGACACCAACGGCAGCCAGTTCTTCATCATCACCGGCGACAACGGCGCCGCCCTGCCGCCGTCGTACAGCCTGTTCGGTCAGGTGGTCGAGGGTCTCGACACGACGGTGCCCACGCTCGACGAGCTCGGCAACCCCCAGCAGAACGGCGTGCCACCCCTCGAACAGATCATCATCGAGTCGGTCACCGTCGACGGCCCCTGACCGGGCTCACCGTCCGGAGTGGCCGAAGCCGCCTCCTCGATGGTCGCCGTCGAACTCGTCGACGACGTTCCACGTCACCGCGCCGACGCGCTGGATCACCAGCTGCGCGATCCGGTCGCCGCGGTGGATCCGGTAGTCGCTCGTGGTGTCGGTGTTGAGCAACACCGCCTTGATCTCGCCCCGGTAGGCAGCGTCGATCAGGCCCGGCGCGTTCACGATGCTGATCCCGTGGCGGAGCGCGAGCCCCGACCGCGGCATGACGAGACCGCACCACCCGACCGGGATCGCGATGGCGATGCCCGTCGGCACGAGCAGCCGCTGGCCCGCCGGCAGCACGGCGTCGTCACGGGCGTACAGGTCGAGACCGGCATCTCCCGCGTGGGCGTACGACGGCAGTGGCAGGTCGGGGTCGAGCTGCACGATGTCGATCGCGATCTGTTCGGTCACGAGGGACGAGCGTAGGCTCCACCCGGTGAGCGCCGAGACACCAGCACGGCCGCCATCGGTCGACGCGCTCGCCCGCTCGCTGCGCAGCTCGGGGCTGCCCCACCCGATCCTGGTCGACATCGCACGGGCCGCGATCGCCGACGGCGACGTCGAGAGCGCCGCGGCCAGGGCCGAGGAGTTCCGTCGCACCCTGCTCACCCCGATCGTCAACGCGACCGGGGTCCTGCTCCACACGAATCTGGGGCGTGCACCGGTCGCGCACGCACAGCCGGCCCGGGCGCAGACGGTCGAGTTCGACCTGGCGACGGGCCAGCGCGGGTCACGTCAACGCGCCGTCGGCCAGCTGTTCGCGCGGTTGTGTGGCGCCGAGGACGCGATCGTCGTCAACAACAACGCGTCGGCGGTGCTGCTGGTACTCGCCGCGTTGGCGGCGGGGCGCGACGTCGCCGTGTCGCGTGGCGAGTCGGTCGAGATCGGCGGCGCGTTCCGTGTGCCCGAGGTGATGGAGCAGTCGGGCGCCCGGCTCCTCGACGTCGGCACCACGAACCGCACTCGGCTGGCCGACTACGAACGGGCGCTGGTTCGGCCGGGAGCGGACGTCGCCCTCGTCATGAAGGTGCACCCGAGCAACTACCGCGTCGAGGGCTTCGTCGAGGACACCTCCGTCGCCGAGCTCGCGACGCTCGACGTGCCGGTCGTCGCCGACATCGGCAGTGGGCTGCTCGACGCGAGCGTGCCATGGCTGCAGGGCGCGCCGCCCGCATGGCTGCACGGCGAGCCGGCGGCCGTGCAGTCGATCGCCGCCGGCGCCGACATCATCACGTTCTCGGGCGACAAGCTCCTGGGTGGCCCACAGGCCGGGATCGTCGCGGGCCGGCGCGAGCTCGTCCAGCGGTGCGCGAAGCACCCGCTCGCCCGAGCGCTGCGGTGCGGGGGTCTGGTGCTCGCGGCGTTGCAGGAGACCGCGCTCGCCTACCTCGACGGGCGGGCGGCGACCGACGTCGCGTTCTGGCGGATGGCGGGGACGTCGGTCGATCAGCTCCGACGGCGCGCCGAGCAGATCGTCGCCGACGCCGGGATCGGGCGGGTCGTCGACACCGAGGCACTGCCGGGAGCCGGGTCGGCGCCCGGCGTGACGATGCCGTCGGTCGGTATCGCACTCGACGGCGACGTGCTCGACCGCCTGCGGGCCGGCGACCCACCCGTCATCGCCCGCACCCGCGACGGCATGACCACGCTCGACCTCCGCTCGGTCGACCCGTCCGACGACCCGATCGTGACCGCCGCACTCGACGGACTGTCGAATGCGTGAGGAGTGGCCGGCGTGAGGGTCGTGGCGACCGCGGGGCACGTCGACCACGGCAAGTCCTCGCTGGTGCTCGCACTCACCGGCACCGACCCCGACCGGTTCGAGGAGGAGCAACGGCGGGGGTTGACCATCGACCTCGGCTTCGCCCACACCCGGCTGCCGTCGGGCGCCGGGATCAGCTTCGTCGACGTGCCCGGTCACGTGCGGTTCCTTCGGAACATGCTCGCCGGCGTCGGCGGCGTCGACGCCTGCCTCTTCGTGGTGGCCGCGACCGAGGGGTGGAAGCCGCAGTCGGAGGAGCACCTGCGGATCCTCGAGGTGCTCGGGCTGCGGCACGGCGTGATCGCCATGACCAAGCGCGGCCTCGTCGACGACGAGTGGGCCGAGATCGCCGAGCTCGAGATCGCCGATCACGTGGCCGGCACGTTCCTCGACGGTGCGTCGATCGTGGCCGTCGACTCACTCAGCGGTGCCGGGCTCGACGAGTTGCGCGCCGCACTCGACGCGCTGGTCGTGGCGGCGCCGGAGTCGGCCGACCGTGACCGACCCCGGCTCTGGATCGACCGCGTGTTCGCTCCCAAGGGTGCCGGCACGGTGGTGACCGGCACACTCACCGGCGGCCGGCTGCGGCACGACGACACCGTCATCGTCGAGCCGGGCGCACACGACGCCCGGATCCGCTCGATCCAGACGCTCGGCACCACGGTCGACGAGATCGGTCCCGGCAACCGAGTGGCGTTGAACCTGAACGGTGTCGGCCATGACGAGATCGGGCGGGGCGACGCCGTCGTGACGCCGGAGCGATGGCTGACGACCGACCGGTTCGACGCATCGCTCGACGTGCTCGCCGCGCTCGACCACGAGGTGTCGCGCCGCGGCGCGTACGCCGCGTACATCGGGTCACGCGAGCTGCCGGTCAAGCTGCGCGTGCTGGGCACCGAGGCGCTGGCGCCCGGCGTCTCGGGCGCCGTTCGGCTGTTCCTGCCGGTACCGCTACCACTGCTGCCCGGCGATCGATACGTCCTGCGCGAGTCGGGACGCGACGAGACGATCGGCGGCGGCGAGGTGCTCGACATCGACCCGCAGCTGCGTGCCTCACGTGCGGCGCCCGACCGATCGGTCGACCGGGTCGTCGCCGAGCGCGGCTGGGTCGACGTCGATCAGCTCGAATTGCTGACCGGCGAGCAGGTCGAGCCCACCGTGGGCCGCTGGGTCACGACGCCGGCCGAGCTGGCCGCCACGACCGAGCGCCTCGCGGCGTCGGTCGCCGACGCCGGCGAGGTCGGGCTCGACGTCTCGCCGCTGTCCGATCAGGAACGTGCCGTGCTCGAGTCGCTCGACGAGGTGACGGTCGACGGCGGCTTCGCCCGGCCGGCCGACGTGGTCGATCCGTTCGCCGATCATCCGCTCGCCGCGACCGTGCTGGCAGGTGGCTTCTCGCCGGATCTCCCGGCCGACGCCGACCGCAACGTCGTGCGCGAGCTGACCCGGCGCGGCATCCTGATCGAGCGCGACAAGGTCGTGTTCCATCGCGACACGA
>JAUHYJ010000162.1 GCA_030425785.1 Acidimicrobiia bacterium
GGGCACACTCTGGCTGGTCGCACTGTTCGTGGTGCCCGCCTACGCGATCCTCGCGGTCGCGTTCGGTGACATCGACCCGATCCTGCGCACCACCGAACCGGAGTGGAGCCCGCTCGCCTGGGACTTCGACGCCATGTCGAACGTGCTCGAGCGCGTCTTCGGCGGCGATCTCGGCCACGTGTTCGTGCGCACCGGGCTGTTCGCGCTCGGGGCGCTCGCCGGCTGCTGCGTCATCGGCTACCCGATCGCGTACTACGTGGCGCGGTCGGCGCAGCGGTCGCGCGGGCTGCTCCTCGCCCTGCTGGTGTTGCCGTTCTGGATCAGCTACCTGATGCGGATGCTCGCCTGGGTGAACCTGCTCCAGACCGACGGCTACGTGAATCAGGTCATCGAGTTCCTCCATCTCGGGAGCGGGACACGGAACTGGCTCGACGGCGACTGGCCGACCGTCGTGATCGGCCTGATCTACGGCTACATCCCGTTCTTCATCCTGCCCCTGTATGCGGCGCTCGAGCGTCTGGACGGGCGGCTCATCGAGGCGTCTCGTGACCTCGGCGCCGGTCGGGTCTCGACGTTCCTACGGGTCACGCTCCCGCTGTCGGTGCCGGGCTTGCTGGCGGCGTCGGTGATCATCGTGCTGCCGATGTGCGGCGACTACTACACGAACACGTACCTGACGGGCGGCTCACCGCGCACCGAGATGGTGGGCAACCAGATCGAGTTCTTCCTGCGCGGGTCGAGCCAGCCCCAGACCGGGGCGTCGCTCGTGATCGTGTTGATGGCGTTCCTGATGGTCGCGATGGCCTACTACCTCGTGACGATCGCGCGCTCCCAGCGAGAGGACGCCCGCCCGTGAAACGCCGGCGGTTCGGTCCACTCGCGCTGATCACGTGGCTCTACGTGCTGTGGTCGCTCGTCCCGGTCCTGATCGCCGTGCGCATCTCGTTCAACTCGGGCAAGAGCCGGTCGGCGTTCCAGTCGCCGTCGATGCGCTGGTACTGGGACGACCCCGCGTCGGTCTGGCAGAGCGACGAACTGCAGACCGCGCTCACGAACACCCTGAAGCTCGCGGCGCTCACGATGCTGATCGCCACACCACTCGGCGTCGCGATGGCGATCGGACTGCAGCGTTGGCGCGGCAGAGTGTCGCGAGGCGCCAACAACCTGATGCTGCTGCCGCTCGTGACGCCCGAGATCGTGCTCGGCGTCTCGCTGTTCCTCGTCTTCACGCAGATCTACACGTCGGTGCCGCGCGGTTTCACGACCCAGTTGCTCGGCCACGTGACGTTCACCGTCTCCTACGTCGTGATCATCGTGCGTGGACGGTTGATCTCGATCGGCGGCCAGTTCGAGGAAGCGGCCCGCGACCTGGGCGCGACGCGGTGGCAGGCGATGCGCATGGTGCTCCTCCCCCAACTCGGCCCGGCGATCTTCGCGAGCCTGATGGTCGTGTTCGCGACGTCCGTCGACGACTTCGTGATCTCGTCGTTCCTGTCGACGGGTGCCGGCACCGAGACGGTGCCGATCAAGATCTACTCGACCGCCCGGGCGGCCGCGACCCCGAACGTCAACGCCCTGGCGACGGTCATGCTGGTGATCACCCTCTCGGCGGTGGCACTCGCCGCCCTCGCCATGCGGTTGCTGCGGCGCCGAGGCGCAGGCGACGACGCCGGCCTGACCGCGATGAGCATCTGACGGTTCAGCCGGCCGGCTTGCGGGCGCGGAGATGGTGCGGGCAGTGCTCACCCGACTCGAGCACCGGCACCATCGCCAACCAGGTCGCGATCTGGTGGTCGAGCTCGTCGGCGCCGACCGTGGCGACGAAGCGATCCCGGTCGATGGAACGCAACCGTTCCAGCTCGTCGCGTGCCACGGCGCGATACCACTCGTTGCGATTGCGCAGCTCGATGTCGACGAAGCCGGCGTCGGCGAGGGCTCGCCGGTACCGATCGGGCGACGCCATGCCGAAGTCGAGCGCCTCGGCTGCGATGTACGTCGCCATCTCGGGCGAGGGCTCGCCGTCGTGGCTGATCAGCCAGTCGGACGCGACGAACCACCCGCCGGGTCGCAGGACGCGGAACACGTCGAGCGCGAGCGACTCCTTGTCGGCGATGTGCACGATCGAGTCCTTCGAGAACACCACGTCGAACGATGCGTCGGCGAACGGCACCGGCCCGGGGTCGACCAGCTCGATCTCGACCGCGTCGAGTCCGAGCCGCCCCGCGCGTCGCCGAGCATGGTCACACACGGTCCGTTCGACGTCGATGCCGACGACGCGCCCCGCGCCGTACCGGCGCACGAGGTCGCAGGTGATCCCGCCCGCCCCGCAGCCGATGTCGAGGACGGCCGCATCCGTGAGGTCGATGCCCTCGAGCGTGCGGGCGACCTCGTCGGCGCCACCGGGCGAGAGATAGCCGTCGCCCCACAGCGCCTCGAGGAACGCGATCGCCGTGTCGTCGTAGAGCTCGTCGTGCATGTGCTCCCCCGGCGGTTGTCAGCTGAACGAGACGGCGACCGAGCCGACGCCGTCGAAGTGTGCGGCGATCCGGTCGCCCGACTCGGCCTCGAACACGTCGGTCGTCACGCCGGTCGTGACGAGGTCGCCGGCGCGGAGGCGGCCACCGAAGCGGGGGAGCTCGTCGGCGAGCCACGCGAGCACGTTGAGCGGGTGACCGAGCACGTTGGCACCCGAGCCGGTGGTGGCGATGTCGCCGTTGCGCTCGACGGTGACCGGCACGTCACCGAGATCGAGGTGACGCCAGTCCGTGAGCGGTTCGCCCTGCACCCACCATCCGTGGATCGCGTTGTCGGCCGCGACCTGGAGCGCACCGATGTCCCACGACTCGTAGCGGTAGTCGACGATCTCGATCGCCGGGATCACCGCGCTGACGTAGTCGGCGATCGTCTCGGCCGTGTGGCCGCCGTCGATCGGGTCGACGTCCTCGGCGACCCGTAGACCGAACTCGGCTTCGACGACACGGTGCACGAACCGCTCGGGGTCGAGCGTGGCGCCGTCGGCCGACGTGCTGTCGCTGAGCAGGCGTCCGTAGACCGGTCGATCGATCTGCAACGCCGCCTGGGCGATCGGGCTCGTGCACGCGCACTTGTAGCCGATCATCCCGCCGAGCCCGAGCCCGGCGACGACCAATGACTGGACGGCATAGGCCTCGGCGAGGTCGGACGGCCGCAGTTCGTCGGGCAGATCCGGCTCGATGCGCTGGTCGCGGCGCATCGCCAACAACTCGGCCGCGGCCCCCTCCACATCCATGCGGGAACTGTACGCAATCGGCACCCTCCGGACACGCGCTCGGAGATAGTGTTCCGCTGCCGGAGCGCCGCTCCTGGTCGAGTTGTCGCCCGCCGTCGGCGGGTCGCCTCGTGCGTGCTTGATCGAGAGGAGTGGCCGTGGGGACACGGCTCGTACGACCGCTGCGTCCGAAGCGGTCCGACCTGCTGCTGGGGTCGTTGATGGCGTTGTCGGCTGGGGCGGTCTGGAGCTTCGGCGCGATCACCGCCCGCCTGGCGGACGAGAGCGACGCGTTCCAATATCTGATCTGGCGGTCGATCGGCGTGATCGTCGTCCTCGAGGGCTGGCGATTGGTGCGGCGTGGTGGGAGCGGCATGGCGGTCGCATTCCGATCGGGGCGCCGGATGCACCTGGCGAACCTGAGCCTGCTGCTGGCCTCGATCGGCTTCGTCTACGCCGTGAAGACGACATCGGCGGCGAACGCCGCGTTCCTCGGTTCGACGACTCCGCTGTTCGGCGTGGCGGCGGGGCGGATGTTCCTCGGTGAACGCCTGAACGCACGCACGGCGGCGTCGATCGTGCTGGCCTTCGTCGGCCTCGGGATCATGCTCGCCGGCGACGTCGGTGCCGGTGGACTGATCGGTGACCTCGCCGCCCTCTCGGCGGCGATCGGGTTCGCGGCGTACACGACGATCGTACGGTCGGCACCGGATCGCGACTGGTCGCCCGTGCTGCCCGGCTACGCCGTGTTGATGATCGGGATCTGCTGGCTGGTCACGGCGTCGAACGGGCGGCCGGTGTACACGAGCGGTCGCGACGTGGTGTTGGCACTGGTGCACGGTGGTCTGTTCATCGTGGCCGGCACCCTGCTCTACAACGGTGCGTCCCGCTCGGTCCCGGCTGGAGCCATGACGGTCTTCGCCCAGACCGAGATGGTGCTCGTCCCGGTGTGGGCGTTCGTCGTGCTCGCCGAGCGACCGTCGACGCCGACGCTGATCGGGGGGGCGATCATCCTCGCCGCGGTGGTCGGCAAGGCCCTGCTCGACGGGCGGGCACCGACCGAACCGCCGGTACAGGACCCGGGCGAGCCGCCGACCGAACCCCGGTGGGCGACCGCCGCCTGATCGTCAGCGTTCGCGAGCCAGTTCGACGATCCGACGATGGGCGTCGTCCATCTCCGGGTCGGCGCGGCGGGGATCGTCGGGGTCGGCGCCGGCGAGCACGGCGTCGAGGTAGCGACGATCGGCGTCGAGTCGGGCGAGCGGCTCATCGGTGACGTTGCCGTGCCCGGGGACCAGCGCCGACGCGCGTGACACCACCGGCGCCAGCGCGTCGAGCGCGGCGAGGTAGGCGTCGAGATCGTCCGGGTGGAAGGGCAGCGGCAGTTCGAGGTCGCTCAACATGTCGCCCGCGAGCAGCACGCCTCGGTCGGCCAGCCACACCGCCGTGTGGCCCGGGGCATGGCCGTCGTGCACGATCAGCTCGATCGACTCGTCGAGGCCGTCGGCGAACGGGTCGGCCAGCGGCCCGGCGTCGACACCGGTGAGCGAGCGGAACGAGTCGGGGAACCGGCGGCGGTAGTCCTCGTCGAGCTGGCGGCTGAGCTCCTCGTGCCACTCGTCGGCGAGCTCGGCGGTTCGTCGCGACGCCCAGCGGGGCACCTCGCCGAAGCCCGGGTGCCACAGCAGGTGGTCGTGATGGGCGTGGGTCGAGAGGCCGGCGGCGACGCGCAGGTCGTGCCGACCGAGCCATGCGAGCAGCCCGTCGAGTTCGGCGACGGTCCACGCCGGGTCGACGAGCAGCGCCCGGTCGTCCCGGACGACCACGGTCGACGTCGTCGCGTAGCGCGCACTCGTCGTGACGTGCACGCCGGGCGCGATCTCGTAAGCAGCGCGGCTCGCGGCAGGGCTCACGGCCCGGCCACGGCGACGGTGACCTCGTCCATCAGCACGACGGTCGACACGACCATTCGCTCGTCGACCGGGTCGGGGGCGGGGTCGTGCCGGATCGCGACGGCGCGTTCGAGCAAGGCGGCGTGCGCCGGCAGCCGCTCGGCGGCCCACCGGCCGGCGTCGGTCTTCGAGGTGACGTCGCCGGTTTCGGCGGTGAACAGCATCCGCGCGACGCCGAGCGCGCACCACTCGACCACCGCCGCCGGGAACTCGGCCCGGTCGGGGACGCCGGCGGCGCGAGCGAGGTCGTCGCGCGCCGCCCGCCAGTAGGTGTCGACGTTCTCGCGGACGAAGCTGCGCCGGTCGTCGACGGCGGTCGCGACCTCGAGGTCTGCGGCGGCGGGCCCGCGCACGGCGACGCCACGGGTGGCGAGGGTGTACCAGGTGATCGGATTGATCTCGAAGCAGTCGCCGTCGTGGGTGAACTGCGCGTCGAGCGTCCACGGCCGCAACACCGGCATCGGCGGGGCGGTGAGATCGCCCCAGGCGAGGTACGGGCCGTCGACCGTCGGGCCGTCGTGGTCGGCGACGAAGGCGGCATGGGCGGCGGCCAGCAACTCGGCGTCGGACTCGCTCGCAGGGTCGGCCGTGACGGCGACGATGTCGACGTCGCTGCGCGGCTGCCAGTCGTCGAGAGCGATCGATCCGACGACGTACAGCCCCTCGACGAGGCCCGGCGCGAGTCGGTCGTGGGCGTCGAGCCAGGCGGCGACCGCGTGTTCGGCGGGAGCGGGGAGCACCCTCTCAGTGTGGCAGTGCTCGACCCGCCGTCGCTGCCGCCCGGCTGCTAGCACGGGCCGATGACACCGCAACGCGGCACCTCGGCGTGGCTCGGCCTGGTGGTCGAGGACGTGATCGATCCCGAGCGGCTGATCGTCGACCCCCATCACCATCTGTGGCCGGAGGGTGGAGCGCTCCCGTACGGCCTGGCCGAGCTGCACGCCGATGTCGGTGACGGTCACCGCATCGAGCGCACCGTGTTCGTCGAGTGCCGCGCCGCGTACGACCGCGACGGGCCCGAGCACCTCGCGTCGCTCGGCGAGACCCGGTTCGTGGCCGAGCAGGCGGCGGCGAGCGGCGGGTTGATCGGCGCCATCGTCGCCAACGTCGATCTCCGACGGGACGATCTCGACGAGCTGCTCGACGCGCACGCCGAGGCGAGCGGCGGCCTGCTGCGCGGCGTCCGGCACGCCCTCGCCTGCGCCGAGCATCCCGAGGTACTGCGGATCCCCGGCCGGTCGCCGCGCGACCTGTCGACCGACCCTGCGTTCCGGCGCGGCGTCGCTCGGCTCGGCGAGCGTGGACTCACCTATGACACGTGGCACTACCACTACCAGAACCGCGACTTCCTCGAACTCGCACGGGCCGTCCCCGGCACGACGATGGTGCTCGACCACTTCGGGACACCGCTCGGCGTCGGACCGTACGCTGCCGAGCGGGAGTCGATCGCCGAACAGTGGCGGGTCGACGTGGCCGACATCGCGACCTGCCCGAACGTCGTCGCCAAGCTGGGTGGCCTGGCGATGCCCGACAACGGGTACGGATGGCACGAGCGCGACCGGCCGGCCTCGTCCGACGAGCTCGTCGCCGAGCAGGGCGATTGGTACCGGCACACGGTCGACTCGTTCGGCCCACAGCGCTGCATGTTCGAGTCGAACTTCCCGGTCGACCGGTTCTCGCTGTCGTACCGCACGTTCTGGAACGCGGCCAAGCGCATCGCCGCGGCGTATGACGCCGACGAGCAGGAGGCGATGTTCCGCGCGACCGCCACCCGCGTCTATTCGCTCTGAAGCGCGAGGATCGCGAACGAGGCGAGCCAGTGCTCGACCATCCAGTCGTCGCCGACGACGTGGTCGATCGAGGCCTCGACGAGGCGTTCGGCTGCCGAGGTGAGGTCGTCGCGGCCGCCGAGCGCCTTGGCCACGACGCGGAGTCCGTGGGCGCGCGACAGGTTGAAGCCGTGGAGGTGGGCGAGCTGGCCGTCGGACGCGTCGGTGACACCGACCGGCTCGAGCAGTGAACGCGGCACCTCCGGCAGGAAGCGATCGAACCACGACGGGAAGTCGGCGGCGGGGAGCACGAGCGACATCAGCTCGGCCTCCGTCAGGGCACCCGACAGGAAGTCGGCGCCGTTGGGCTCCCACGCCGCCGGGTAGTCGCGGTCGTCGGCGAACCAGCGGGTGGCGGCCTCGACGATGGCGGTCCGGAGTGCGGGGTCGTGTTCGGTCCACGGCCACGCACGGGTCAGCGCGAACGCCGAGTTCGGGTGCATGCCGAACCGGGTCGGGAACTCGACTTTCGGCAGGAAGCTGCAGAACGACGCGGCGAGGGTCGACGCGAGCGGGCGCATCGCCTCCGACCACTCGGATGCTTCGTCCCAGTCGGCGAGCTCTGCGGCGAGC
>JAUHYJ010000163.1 GCA_030425785.1 Acidimicrobiia bacterium
CAGACGCCCGGTCCGCTCGTCGCCGTCGCAGAGCGGGACGATCTCGTCGGGCTGCACCGGCGGCGGATCGTCGACGACGCCGACCGTGCACGCAGCCGTACGCCGCACGTCTCCGACCGACGCGGCAATCGTGAGGTCGAGCGAGGTCGCGTCGGCCGGTACCTCGAACGCGATCGCCGCGCCTGGCGCGATCGGACGCGGGCCGGCGCCGTCGCCGGTGTCGACCGTGACGTCGGTGATCGGCGCACCGTTGGCGATCAGCCCGTCGTGCTCGAGCACCAGCTCGCCGCTCCGTCCGCGCACGACCGGCACGTCGCGCACGAACTGATCTGCCAGCACGACGGTCGCCGCGAACGCGACGGCGGGTTCGAGCGAGGCGGCCAAGTCCGTCGGCAGCTCGGCGGTGGTTCCGGCGGACGCGGCACGCCGGATCTCCGCTGCCGCGACGTCGGTGAAGCGATGGAAGTCGACCGCCGCGATCTGGAGCGGGATCGGCTCGCCCGGTTCGGCGGCACGCCCGGCGACGGCGGCGGGGGGCGGCAGGACCCCTGGCCGAGCGGCGCCGAGCAGGCGCAGGTACATCGCCGTCCACGCCGGTGACGTCAGCGCCGTCGGTCGAGGCGCCCCACCGTCGGGGAGATGTGCGTCACCGAACCACAGCAGCACCCCGGACGGCACGCTCGTCGAGTCGTTCTGGGCGAGCAACCCCCGCAGCTGCTCGGCCAGCGGCTGGTCGAGCGGCGTCGCACTCATCGCCCGGCGAGCCACTTCACGCCGGCGATTCCTGGCATGAAGCAATACAGCGCGCCGCGCGTCGTGACCAGCCGGGGCAGGTCGCTGATGACGACATCGCCTCGGTTGTCACCCGTCGGGAGCCGGAACGTGCCACCTTCGGGCGGTTGCCAGCCGATGATCGGGTCGCGGGTCCCCAGGACGCCGGGCGTCCCGACGTCATCGTTCGCCCACATCATCTGGAGGAACTCGAACTGGTTCGCGATGTCGCCGCAGATGAAGATCCCGAGCAGGCCGCGCTCCTCGCGGTCGTCGGGGTCCCCCGGCCGGTGTTCGGGCCCGTACGGCACCCCGCGCCGAATGATCCGGTGGTTGTGCTGGATCCCTGCGGCCGTTCCGCCGCGCGGGTTGAGGCGTCGCATGTGGGCGCCGAGCGGGCAGCGCAGCCCGTCGGCGTCGTCGTACTGCATCGGGTGGTCGTACGTGGGCGCGTAGTCGAACTCGTTCAACTCGGCCTCGTCGACCGGGGTGAACGGCTTGGACATGTCGACCTTGTCCGGCGCCAGGTTCGGCTGTCCGTCGGGCAGCCGCGCCGGAGCGAAGAGCCGGGGTTCGTTCGGGCGCATCGCGAGTGACTCGCCGCTGCGCCACCGGCCGACCAGCTTCGCCGCGACGAGTTCCGGGTCGATGCCGAACCGCCGGCCGGTCCGCTCGATCAGCGCGTCGAACGCCTGGACGTCCTGCTCGAGGATCCGGAACACCGCGTAGGTGCCGTTGCCGGCGAGCTCGCCCGGTATCCCCTCGATGAAGTTGCCGCCGTAGCTGTTCCGGTAGCCCTTGCCCAGCAGGAAGTCGCCGGTGGGCACGTCGGGCTGCATGTCCGCGATCCGGTTGCCGGGGCGGCCGGCGACCTGGGGCTGGGACACACCGTCCCGGAACCCGAAGTGCACATGGTTGTTCGCAAAGGTGTGGCCGGTGTGCCGGCTCCGTTCCTTCACCCCGTTCGCCGCGCACACCGCGAGCAGGGCGGCCTCGATCCTGTCCCTGGCCGGCGCCGACGTCTCGTCGCTCCAGATCGACACGAGCAGGTGGATCTCGGGGTTGCTCGGCCCGCCGACGACCCAGTTGACCGGCGCCGACTCGCCGATGTCGCCGAGCCCGACCCCGTTGCGGCCGAAGTCGGAGCTGGCGGCGCTGTCCACGGCCTGCTGGGCGGCACCCGCCCGGAACGAGGCCGGGAACTGCTTCAGCATGTCGTCCGGAACGCCGAGTGCCGTCAGGCCCGGTGCCGTGATCGCCAGGTTCACACAGGCGTCCGGCTTGTCGTCGGACCATTCCTCGGCCGTGGCGAGCGGGTACAGGTCGCCGTGGCCGTCGACGAGCGCCGTGAGCAGCTGTTTCCCGCCGGCGACATCGGTCACCGACAGCGCGTAGTGACGGACATCCGGAAACCGGTAGCCGCGCAGGATGTTGCCCTGCACGTCGGACAGGTCGATGTCGGTGTTCATCGGCTCACCTTCCCGGCCTGCCGGCGAGCCGGAGCGCTTCCATCACCGTGATGTCGGGCATGGCGCTGTGGACACCACCCGGCTTCGACTGCCGGATCACGAAGTCGACGTAGGCCTGGGCGTGCTCGCGCACCGGGAGCGGCGGTGCGCCGTCGATGTACACGAGGATGGCGTCGAAGACGTCGGCGAGGACGCCGACGAAGTCCATCAGGTACGAACCCATGTCGCCGTCGAACACCGTCATCACCCAGAGCGCCGAACCGGTCGGTTCCATCACGAACCGGGCCGAGGCGACCGTGCGAAGCGACGCCAGGGCCTCGTGCGCCTGCTGGCCGGCCTCCTTCAGCGTCGCGACGAGCGACATCGCCTGCGCCGGGTTCTTCAGCGGGAGGTAGAGGTTGATCGAGTTCTGCACCTGGCCCTCGAGCGCGGCGGAGAACCCGTCCCAGGCCCCCGGCAGGACCGTGTCCCCGCGCCACTGGCCCGCGACCGTGCCGGTCGGATCCAGCGACGCATGCGCGTCGGATAACGCTGGCAACCCCATGTCCACTCCCTTTCGGTGTGTCCCCGGGAGCACAGTAGGCTGGCGCCGTCTCCGGGGAAAGTGACACTTCTCACGCACGGCGAAAGGGGAAGCGATTGGCCGATCCACCCGATCCGACCCGTGCCCTGGCGTCGTTCGTCCCCGACGTGCTGCTCGAGCGGCTGGCCGAAGGGGTCACGCCACCCGCCGCGATCCAGGTCACGGGCACCCTGCTCCTCAGCGACATCCGAGGGTTCACGACCCACGTCGAGGCGGCCAGCGCCCTCGGCGCCGTGGGTATCGAGGCGTTCAACGCCCGACTCAGCGAGTACATGGATCTGCACATCGCCGAGGTGCGAGCTCGCGGCGGCGACATCCTCGACCTCGCCGGCGACTCGTTCCTGTGCCTGTGGGCCGCCGACCGGGCCACACCCGCCGATGCCGCACGCGCCGCGGTCGACGCCGCCGTCGCCGTGCAACGCCGGCTGGTCGGGTTCGACATCGCGGACGGCATCCCGATCGAGGTGCGCATCGGCATCGCGTCGGGCCCGGTCGACCTGTTCCTCGTCGGACCGTCGGATCGACGCTGTGAGCTGCTGACGCTCGGGCCGACGGCGGTTGCCGTGGCCGACGCCGAACAGACCTGTCCGTCCGGGGCGATCACAGCCGACGCGGCGACCGTCCGTCTCCTCGGCGATGCCGCGCGATGGGCCCCGCTCGACGGCGGGCTCGCCACCCTGGACGAACTCCGAGACGACGATCGTGAGTTCGCGGCCGACGACGCCGCGCACTGCCACGTCGATCTCGATCTCGATCTCGACATGGTCGGGCGCCAGACGCCGCGGATCGCGCGCGTGCTCATCGGCCGGCTGGACGACGCCCCACCCGAGTTCCGGCGTCTCAGCATCATTCACGCGTCGACCCCCGACGTCGAACACGACGTCGAGTCCGCTCATGCTCTCGTCTCCCGGTTCCACGAGACGATCGAGCGGTACGACGGTGATGCCTCGGTCGCCGTCGACGGCAAGGGCCCGATGATGATCGCAACGTTCGGGGCCCAGTTCGCGTCGCACGAGAACGATCCGGAGCGTGCGATCTTGGCGGCGATGGAGCTGGCGGCGGCGACCGAGCACACCAGCGAACTGTCGATCGGCGTCGCGACCGGACGGGCACTGCACGGCATCTCGGGCAACGAACGGCGTCGCGCCATCACGATCGCCGGTGAGGTCGTCAACGTGGCCTCCCGACTCGCCGCGACCGCCGACGGCCGCGTCGTGTGCGATCACGGAACTGCCGCGCTGGCGGGCAATCGCGCCGCGTTCACCGTGATGAACCCGATCCGGGTGAAAGGCAAGGTCGAGCGAGTCCCGGTGTTCCGCCCGATCGAGCTGCTCGACCCGAACTTCCACGAAGTCGTGAGTGTTCGCGGCCGCGAGAGCGAGCGCGACACGATTCGATCGGTCCTCGGCGACCGGTCCGGTCCTCGTGCCATCGCACTGGTCGCGGAGGCGGGTCTCGGCAAGAGCACCCTCGTCGCCGACCTGGCCGCCGAGATCCGCGGTCGCGGCGAGGTCGTGTTGACCGCGCGGGCCGATTCGATCGATCACAGCGCGCCGTACGGCGCCTGGACCGGAGTCGTCAGGGCGGTACTCGGTGTCGACCGCAGCGCCCCGGCGTCCCTCGTCGTGCAACGCGCTGCGGAGCGTCTCCGAGGGCCCGAGCACGAGCACGTTGCCCTCCTCGGCGACGTGCTCGGCACCCCGCTCGACACGTCCGACGATCCGGCGATCGTCGCGCTGTCGAGCGATCGTCGAGTCGCTGCGACGGCGGCTGTGGTCGCCAGGCTCTGTTGCGGCGACGATGGCCCTGACCTCCTGGTCGTCGAGGACACGCACTGGCTCGATGCCTCGTCCTGGACCGTCCTCGCGACCATCGCGGCGGCAGCCGACCGCCCTCCGCTGTTGTGCTCCGGCCGGGATCTCACGGCCGAGTTGTCACAGGTCGTCGCGGCGACCGACGCAACGGTCGTCGAACTCGCCGCACTCGACCGGGCGGCCGTCGCGGCACTCGTCGCCGACCGGCTCGGCGCGTCGACGGTGCCCGACCACCTCGTCGACGTCATCGTCGCTCAGGCGGGCGGTCATCCCCTGTTCAGCGACCAGCTCCTGAAGGCGCTGATCGAGGACGGCATCGTTCGTTCGACGGGGCGACGAGTCACGGTGGGGCGTCTCGACACCCAGGATGTGCCGTCGACGATCGAGGCGGTCGTCGTCGGTCGATTCGACCGGCTCCCCGTGGACGAACAGCTGTGTCTCAAGGCCGCCGCAGCGATCGGCGCCGACATCGACCTCGGCACGGTGAGCGCGGCCGTCGGCGCCGACCAGGCCGACGCACTCAACCGGCTCGCGCGTTCCGGCTTCGTCCGCCGGGACGGCACTGCCCATGCGTTCCACCACGCCGTCAGCCGCGACGTCGTCTACTCGCTCATGCCCCACGCGCAGCGCGTTCAGCTGCACCGCGCGATCGCCGAGCACCTCCAGGCGACCAACGCCGGCGCGCACCGGATCGGCCATCACTTCCGTCTCGCCGGCGACGTCGAGCGCGCACACCCGCACCTGATGGCGGCGGGCGACGAGGCGCTGCGAACGGGGCGGTTCGGCGACGCTCGTGATCTGTACGACCAGGTCGAGGCGCTCGGTGCCGAGACGGTCGACGACACCCGCCAACGGGCGGTGGTGCGAACCCGGCGGGCCACGGCCGCGTTCTACCAGGGAGACATGACACAGGCGCTCACCGACCTGGAGGCGGCGATCGCCTTGATCGATCGCCCCCTCCCCGAGTCCGACGACGACCTCGCTCGTGAAGATGCCGAACTCACGAGCGGTCGACATCAGCCGGTCGACCGCAGTGAACGAGACGATCGGGCGCTCCTCGACGCCTACCAGCGCATCAGCCAGCTCCGGTACCTCCGCGGCGCACAGCCGCTCGAGCTCCTGGTGCCGGCCGGACGTGCACTCGCGATCGCGGAGCGGCTCGAAGATGCGAGCGCGGAGGCATGGGCCCGCTCCCAGCTCAGTGCGGTGTCGGGGATGCTCGCTCGACCCGAGCAGTTCGACGAGCACGCCCGGCGAGCCGTCGAGCTCGTCCGCAGTGGGCGCGCCGACTCGGTCGCGACCGACGTGTGGCGCACACTGGCGGTGGGCCATGCCGGCGCAGCCAGGTTCTCCGACGCGTTGGAGGCGCTCGTCGAGGCCGAGGCCACCGCATCCGAGTCCGGCCCGGGCCGCACCGCCGGGATCCTGCAGACCAGAGCGGCGATTCATCTGTGTGCGGGTGATTACATCGGCGCGGAGCCCGCCTGGTCCGCCGCCGCCGCCGTCGGTGCGGCGATCGGCAACGACACCCAGGTGCGCTGGTCCCGACTCGACGAGATCCAGACGGCGATCGGGCGGGATCACGTCGACACCGCCGCCGAGTTGCTCGCCGCATTCGACGCCGACGGTGGCGAGCCGTCGGACCCGCTGGGCCGAATCGAGTACCACTTCACCACGGCACTGGTCCGCAGCGCCGAAGGCGATGACGTCGCTGCCTGCCGCTCGGCGGCGATCGTCGTCGACATGGTCGCTGCCGTCCCGCCGAGCGGGTTCCACTGGGTCGAGTTCTGCTCCGGCGCTGTCGAGGTCTACCTGGCTGCGCTCACCCGCCGCGTGGCCGCCGGGCACACGGCATCGCCCGAACTTCTCGACGACATCGACCAGGGGACCACGCTGCTGGCCGACCTGAGCCGATCGTTCCGCCACGTCGCGTCGCGCGTCACCCTCACCCGTGGCCTCGTCGAGCTCCATGCGGGTGGTCGCCGTGAGGCGGGCGTGCGATCGCTGCGTCAGGCCTGCGACGAGGCACTCGCCCTCGATCTGCGGTTCGATGCCGCACGCGCCACCGCGCTGGCCGAGTGGTATGGCGGCGACCCGGATCACGAGCGTCTCCGCGCGGTCGAGGCGGTCTTCGCCGAACTCGGCGCCGACCGGTGGCGGCACCGGGTCGAGCGGCTGCTCGCGGGCGGCGCGCTCGTCGACCCGGCCGACTGACGCAGGCGTCAGGTCTCGAGGATCAGCGTGACCGGGCCGTCGTTCACCAACTCGACGCGCATCTCGGTCCGGAACCGCCCGGTCGCGACGGTCGCGCCGAGCTCGCGCAGGCGCTCGACGACCCGTTCGACCAGGGGTTCGGCCTGCTCCGGTCGCGCGGCGTCGATCCAGCTCGGACGTCGCCCCTTGTCGGTGTTGCCGTACAGCGTGAACTGGGAGACCACCAGGACGTGTGCCTCCTCCGCGTCGGACCGGGCGGCGAGCGACTCGTTCATCACCCCGTCGGCGTCGTCGAGGATGCGCAGATGCCAGATCTTGTCGGCCAGCTTGACGGCGGCCGTCTCGTCGTCGGCGTGGGTGACGCCGACGAGCGCGCACAGCCCGGCCGGGATCTCGCCGGCGCGGTCCACCGCGCCCTCTCCGTCGGCCACGTCGACGTGGGCTCGAAGCACGCGCTGCACCACGGCTCGCATCGGACCAGCCTGCCACGTGCGTGGCGCGCCCACGGCTGTCGATCGTGGACAATGGAGCGTGCCCGCACCCGAACTCCTCACGATCACGGCCGGCCCGGTCGTCGCCGACGTCGCACCGGCCGACGGCGGCCGCCTCGCCCAGCTCACCGTCGGCGGCGTCCCGCTCCTCGTCGGCTGGTCGCCGGACCTGCCCGACACCGGATGGGGGGCGTACCCCATGGTGCCGTGGGCGGGTCGAATCCGGCGCGGCCGCTTCGAGTTCGACGGCG
>JAUHYJ010000164.1 GCA_030425785.1 Acidimicrobiia bacterium
TGGCCTCGATGATCGAGTTGTGGGTATCCCCGTGGACCGCCATGCCGCCTTCGGCGCCATTGGTGATCTCGAGCCCGGCGATGTGGTTCCACGAGGCGCTGGCGAGCTGGATGACATAGCCGCCGAGCCCGCCTGTCGAGGTGATGCCGCTCCCGTCGAGGACGGGCGTCTCGTCGCCATAGGCAAGGACGCTGATCGGGTTGCCTTCCGTCCCGTCGTTGGTGAGCCGGATCGACTCGGTGATCTGCGACGCGGCCGCGATGAACAGGTCCTGGTTCGGCGCCATGCACAGATCGGACCCGTGGTGCTCGGCGAGGTAGAAGCCGGTGAAGCCGGCCTCGTCGGCCGTGCGGACGAGGTCGAGTCGGTCGCGCAACAGCTGCGGTGTGGTGGTGCCGGGAATGCCCTCGATGTGGTCGAAGATCCCGAACGTCATGGTCCCCATTCGCACGATCCTGACACCGCGCAGGTCGCCGGTGGCGAGCCGTGGTGCGTGACCGGGGAACGGCTACTCGATGATCGAGTTCGTCACCTGGATCGGTCCGGAGCCGAGGTAGAAGATGCCCGGGAAGCCGGACGTCTCGAAGCCGAGGCTCGGGTTCCGGCGCAGCACCGAGTCACGGATGCGCAGGTTCCCGGTGCGGTCGTTCGACACGAAGAAGATCGCGCCACCGCCCTCGCCCGCGACGTTGTCGGTGATCGTCGTGTCGACGACGTCGAGCGTGTAGCGGTTGCCGTCGAGTGCGATCGCGCCGCCGTTGCCGCCGCCCGGGGTGCCCGGCTGGGCCGGGTTGGCGCCGTCGCCCGTCGTGACGTTGCCCGTGAACGTGCTGGCGTAGATCTCCCACGACACACCGATGCTCGACAGCGCACCACCGTTCGAGCAGCGGTTCTGGGTGAACGTGCTGGCGGCGACGATCACCGGCAGCCCGGCCGACTGGCTCAGCGCGCGGAGCGCACCGCCACCGACGTCCGGGCCGACGGGGTCGCAGCGATTGTCGTGGAAGTGGGCGTCGACGACCTTGACGCGCCCGCCGCGCACGAACACCGCACCGCCGCCTCCGCCCTCCGCGGTCTCGCCGGTCGAGTCGCCGGCGGTGAAGCCGACGTGCTGCAGGGTGAGGGTCGGGTGGTCCTGGTCCTGGCAGCGCGGCGTCGTCCAGACCTGGGCCCGGTCGCACGTGTTCATGTAGAGGATGCGGCGCTGCCCGGCGCCGCTGAGCGTCACCAGCCCGCCGCCGTCGATCACCACGTTCGGGCGATCGTTGAACACCTTGGCGGTGGCCGTCATCGTGATCGTCACCGGGCCGGGGCCGCAGTCGAAGGTGATGACCCCACCGGCCGCGACCGCTGCGACGACCGCCGCGGAGGTGCAGCTCGCCGGGCTCCCGTTGCCGACGACGTGGTCGGGCCGCGAGGTGTCGACCGGGCGGGCGTGTGCCGGGAGGTTGCCGAGGTCAGGCGGCGGCGGCGTCGTGATGATCCGCTCGGCGGGGACCGTCACCGTCGCGGCGTCGTCGATCCCGGCGGCGACGGCGACCGTCGAGGTCGCGAGCACGGCGACGCCGAACGCCGCGAACCATCGAGTCGCCGATCCCACCTCACCAGTATCGGCGCTCGGCGGCCCGGGTTGAGGTCACCGCCGCGAATCGGGCGCGGATCATCGGTCACGTGCGCTCAGGCCTCGTCGCGCACGACCTGCAGGCCGTTCGGATCGACGAGGCTGTCGAACAGGCGCAGGTTGTGGTTGTGGCCGACGTGGTGGAGCCCGAACGCCGACTGGATCGCGGTGTACATCCCCATCGCGTCGAGTGCGTTGTTGACGCTCTGTTTGGCGAGGGTCAGCCCGATCGACGGTCGGCGGGCGATGTGCTCGGCCATCGCGAGGGTCTCGGCCTCGAGATCGTCGCGGGCGACGACCTTGTTCACCATGCCGTGTTGCAGCGCCTCGTGGGCCGTGATGGCACGCCCGGTGAAGAGCATCTCCTTCGCCAGCCGTGCGCCGGCCTCGTACGGGTGGGTGAAGTACTCGTGGCCGTTCACCCCGAACGCCACGACGGGGTCGGCGAACGTGGCGTCCTCGGAGCACACGACCAGGTCCATCGGCCACACGAGCATCAAGCCACCGGCGATCACCTTCCCCTGCACCTGGGCGATGGTCGGCTTCGGGATGTTGCGCCATCGCCAGCAGAGCCCGACGTACATCTCGGCCTCGGTCGCCATGTACCCCTCCGCGCCGGGCTGGTCGAAGCAGCACCAGGTGCCGATCGGGTCGATGTCCTCCATCGAGGTGCCGGCCCGCAGGTCGTGACCGGACGAGAAGTGGTTGCCGTCGGCGGCGAGCACGATCACCCGCACCTCGTCGTCGCGCGCCGCCCGGTCGAACGCCTCGTTCAGCTCGGCGAGCATCCGGTAGTCCTGCGCATTCGCCATCTCGGCGCGGGCGAGCACGATGCGCGCCACTCGCTTGGCCGGTTGCTCGTATCGGATGTGCTGCCAGTCGGACATGCCGTCGAGTCTGTCCGAGCGTCGGTTTCAGGCTCGGGTCGAACGGCTACACCCCGGACATGGTCTCCGATCAGCCCGCCGTCACCGTGTCCGACGACGAGTTCCGCAAGCTGCGCATCATGAACGTCGCGCTGGCGGTGCTGCACCTGGCATCGGGCGTCGCCATGCTCGTGTTCAGCAACGGGTTCGAGATGGCCGTCAGCTCGTTCGGCATCGGCGGCCCGCCGGGCACCGATCCCGAGACCGGCACCGTGACGACCGTGTTCAGCTATCCGCTCGGGCCCGCGGTCGCGGCGTTCGCGTTGCTGTCGGCGCTGTTCCACTTCCTGGTCGCCGTGCCGGCCGCCGGCGCCTACCGGCGCGATCTCGAGCGCGGGCAGAACCGGTTCCGCTGGGTCGAGTACTCGCTGTCGGCGACGTTGATGATCGTCATCATCGCGACCATCACCGGGATCAGCGACATGGCCGCGCTGATCGCCATTGCAGCCGCCAACATCGCGATGATCCTGTTCGGCTGGGTGATGGAGGTCGTCAACAAGCCGGGCGAGCCGGTCTGGTGGGCGCCGTTCTGGTTCGGGTGCATCGCCGGCGCCGCGCCCTGGATCGCGATCGCCGCGACGATCGGCTACAACCTGAATCGCACCGACGAGGGCCCGCCGGGGTTCGTGTGGGGCATCCTGGCGTCGATCTTCGTCCTGTTCAACTGCTTCGCCGTCAACCAGTGGCTGCAGTACCGCGGCGTCGGCAAGTGGAGCGACTACCTCGTGGGCGAGCGCACCTACGGCGTGCTGAGCCTCGTGGCGAAGACGGCGCTCGCGTGGCAGATCTTCGCCAACGTGCTGATCGACCAGACCGGCTGATCGCCCAGACCGGCTGATCGCCCGCATCGGCGGATCGGCCGGCCGAACGGGTCACAGGGCGTCGAGGAAGCTGCGCAGCGCCGGGTTGACCCGGTCGGGGTGCGTCATGTTGGGCGCATGGGCGGCGCCGTCGACCCGGACGAGCCCGCGGTGGTCGGGTGCTGCTGCTGCGAGCGCCTCGGCGCGCTCGATCGAGATGGCCTGGTCGGCCGTGCCGTGGATCGTCAGGATGGGACATGCGATCTCGCGGACCCGGTCGGCGACGTCGTCACGCCCGAGGAGCGCCCCGCCGGCGAGCACGAGCTGCTCGCGTTCGATCGCGTCCCACTTCGGGATCCACTCGGCGGCGAGCGCCTCGTCGCCGAGGATCAGCCCCGACACGATCTGGAACACGCCCAACCGCTCCTCGTCCGATCCGTGCTCGAACACGTGGAGCATGCCCCGGTAGCCCTCGATCGTCTCGGCATCGTCGACGTCCGCGGCCGAGTCGATCAGCACGAGGGCGCGGACGCGGTCGGGGTGGGCGAGTGCCGCCCGCAGGGAGAGGAACCCGCCCTGTGACATGCCGACGAACACCGCCTGGTCGATGCCGAGGTGGTCGAGCAGTCCGACGGCGTCGTCGGCCGAGTCCCAGTACGAGAACTCGCCCGTCGCACGCGTGTCACCGAACCCGCGCTCGTCCCAGCGGATGCAGCGGTAGGCGCTGCCGAGCACCGCGACCTGGGCGTCGAACATCGTGTGGTCCATCAGGAATCCGTGCGAGAACAGCACGGCGGGTCCGTCGCCGCCCGAGTCCTCGTACCGGATCGTCACCCCGTTGACCTGTGCGGTTGCCATGGCCGCGACCGTAGTGGGTGTGCCCGACGCCGTCGTCAGCCGACCTGCACGGCCAGCACGACGACGCCCGACGGGCTCGGATCGCCGTCGCCGGGCTCGGCGGTGATCTCCATGCGCGGGTAGAGCGCCGGGTCGACCGCCGCCGCGAACGTCACCTGGGACACGCCGTGCGGATCGGGGTGGAACGTGCCCGCAGAGATCCGATTCGGTGAGTCGGGCGTGTCGCCGGGGCCGACGAACCACACCTCGTACAGCTCGCCGGTCGGCAGGATCGGCAGGTCGTCCGTGTCGAGCTCGATCACCCGCCCGATGCCGGTCTTGGTGACGACGAGTTCCCCTTCACCGCCCGACCCGGTGATCGATCCCGAGTACTCGACCTCGCCGTCGACGCCGCCGTCGCGGGCGGCGACCAGTGCGATCGAACCGGCAACGAGCGCGGCCACGACCGCAGCCGCCGCGAGCGCACCGGCGCCGAATCGACGTCGCGAACGAGACTCGGCGATCGATGCCACGGACCCGTCCGCGTCTGCGGACGCTGCCTGCTGTCGCCGTTCGGCGGCGGTGCGGATCGCTTCGACACGCTGTGGGTCGGGTGCCGGCACGGGTTCGCGCAGGGCGTCGCCGAGGAGGTCGAGGAGTTCGTCGTCACGCATCCTGGACCTCCTTCATCGCGGCGCGCAATCGATCGAGTGCGCGGGATTGCGCCATTCTGACCGCGCCGGCCTGCTTGCCGAGCACGGCCGCGACCTCGTCGGCCGTGAGACCTCCGACGACGCGCAGTTCGAGCAGCTCGCGATCGTCGTCGCCCAGGCGGGCGAAGGCACGGCGGACGTGTTCGCGTTCCTCGGAGCGCTCGAGGTTCGCCCCGACCTCGTCGGGGACCGGGGGCGGCGACGCCGCGGCCTGCCGGTCCTCGATCCGGCGGTCGCGGGTGAACGCACGCTGGATCTCGAGCACCACGTTGCGGGTGATGCCGAACATCCACCCCTCGAACCCGATGCCCTCCCACCGGAAGTCGTCGATCTTGGCGATCGCGCGGGCGAACGCCTCGCTGACCGCGTCGTCCGCCGCCTGCGCCGATGGGAGACGTCGGCGGGCGTATCCGACGAGCTTCGGACGGCAGTGCAGGTACAGGTCTTCCCATGCGTCCGGCGAGTGACCTTGCGCGCGGTCCACGAGCTCACGCAGCGCTTCGGTCGTCAGTGGTGGGGGCACGCACGCCTCTTCATGCGCGAAGCGCAGGTCGTGTCACGACACATCGGGAACATCGTCATCGGGGTCCGGCCCGGTCGTCGTCCGAACTGCCGACCGCCCGCCGAGGCGCAGCGTAGTTGACGAATTCCAGAAACTCCGTGACGCGGTCGTGGGGCGCTGCATGTACCTGTCGTCCAACCACCGAAAGGTTCCACCGATGAAACACACCAAGCGCCGAGCCGTCGCACTCGGCTTCGCACTCTCCCTCGCGGTGTCCGGCACCGCGGTCGCCGGTCACCACGACCGCGACGGCAAACGGCACGACCGCCAGCAGCACGACCGTGATCACGACCGGGACCACGACCGTCGCGACGGTTGGGGCCATTGGCCCGGCCGTGACGTGCATCGCCGGACGATCTTCGTGACGACGTCGGCGGACACCGCCGATGCGAATCCCGACGACGGGAGGTGTGCCGACGACCGTGGGAAGTGCTCGCTGCGAGCAGCCGTCGCGAACGTCGCCGACGGCGGCACCGTGTCACTCCGCAAGGTTCGGTCGGTCACCCTGTCGGCGCCCGAGGGCGACATCGACCTCGTCCGCGACGTCAAGATCACCGGCTTCGGTGCCACGATCGACCTCTCGGGGCTCGGCGACCGGGCGTTCGACGTCGCAGAGGGCGTCACGGCATCGATCTCGAAGCTGACGATCACCGGCGGCGCACCGGCTGCGGGCGAGTCGGGCGGAGCGATCCGCAACGCGGGCACCCTGCACCTGGACAAGGTCACCGCGACCGGCAACACGGTGTCGGGCGAGGGGGCGTCGGGCGGCGCGATCTTCACCACCGGCACCCTGCGAGTCTCGCAGTCGAGGCTCGCCGGCAACACGGCCACGCGCGCCGGCGGCGCGATCGAGGCGAACGGTGGCACGACCCACGTCGACCGCTCCGTGCTGGTCGACAACGCCACCGGCCCGATGCCCGGCAACGGCGGTGCTCTGCACCTGACCGGTGCGGGCGTGGTCGAGGTCACCCGCTCGCACGTCCGCGACAACACGGCCGCGGCCGAGGGCGGCGGCCTCTGGAACTCGGCGGGCGGCCAGATGCGCGTCTCGTGGACCGTCCTCGTCGACAACGTCGCCGAGGGTGTCGAGGCCACCAACGGTGGCGGCGCGCTGTTCAACGACGGTGGCACGCTGACCGTCGAACACTCGAAGGTCGCCGGGAACTCCGCACCGAACGGTTCCGGCTCCGGCGGCGGCATCTTCAACGACGGTGGCACGCTCGTCGTCGATCGGACCACGATCTCCGGCAACGACGCCCAGCGCGCCGGCGGCGGCGTCGAGACCGTCGACGGGATCGTCACCATCGAGCGCTCGTCGCTCGCGTCGAACGAGATCGGGCCGAACCCGGGGAACGGTGGCGGTGTGCACGTGTCCGGACCGGCCGCGGACGTCACGATCACCACGACCCGTGTGGTCGGCAACACCGCCGCCCGCGAGGGTGGCGGCCTGTGGGCCGGCGGCGGCGACAGCATCATGCGCGTGACCCGTTCGAAGATCGCGAACAACGTGACGCGCGGCACCGCCGCGGACGACGGGGGCGCCGGTCTGTTCAACAACGGCGGCCTGCTCGAGATCAGCGACTCGTGGGTGCACGGCAACGACGCCACGACCGGCTCCAGCTCCGGTGGCGGCATCCTCAACCTCGGCACCCTGTCGGTCGTCGACACGATCCTCGACGGCAACGCCGCCGCCCGTGCGGGTGGCGGCATCGAGTCGAGCGACGTCGCAGGCGGCGGCGACGCGACCCTCGTCGGCGTGCGGCTCACCGACAACTCGACCGGCGCGGCGCCGGGGAACGGTGGCTGGAGGCCGCGGGCGGCGTGACCGAGGACCGGTTCGAGCACGATTCGGGTTCCGTCGTCGAGCTCGCCGACGACCTCGTGGCCAGGGACGAACGGGAACGTAACCCAGTGCTCGAAGTAGGCCGAGGCGTGTCCGCTGACGAGGGACAGGTCCGATCCGCAGATGCCCGCGAGCCGGGTCCTGACTCGCTGCCACCCCTCGCCGGGGGAGGGTGGATCGTCGACCGATCGCAGCTCCAACGGGCCGACGCGGGTCGCGGCAGCGCTCGACACGGGTGACGCGATGCGGGCCAGCCCGAATCGCGTCGTCGCGTGACGCATCTG
>JAUHYJ010000844.1 GCA_030425785.1 Acidimicrobiia bacterium
GAGGCTCGCGTCGTTGCCCACAGTCGCTGGCAGCGACGTCGCCGTCTCGACGAGTTCGCGCAGCGGGGTGTCGCGCCACAGCAGGTGCGGCGCGTTGCGCACCAGCCCGTCGGCGGCGCGCACGAGCCCGGGCACGGCCAGGCCCACCCCGACGACCCGGCAGCCGCGCAGCGTTCCGCCCCGCCATCGCGTGACGGTGTCGGCGATGAGCCGCGCGACCTCTTCGGTGGTGACGAGGTGGTCGACCTCGATGCGCTCGCGCACGCGGATGCCGCGGTCGAAGCCGACGGCACCGATCGTCACCGCGTCGACCTCGGGGTTGACGGCGACGGCGACCACGTCCGCCGACGCGACGACGAGGGGGGAGGGGCGACCGACGCGCCGCGACGGGTCGGGCGCGCGTTCGACGACGAGGCCGTCGCGCGCGAGCTCGCCCACCAGATCGGCGATCGTCGACCGGTTCAGGCCGGTCGCCTCGGTGAGGCTCGCGCGTGAGAGCGGGCCGTCGACGTGCACGAGCCGCAGCAGGCGGGCGAGGTTGCGCCGTCGTCCCTCGGTGGCACCGGCCGTCGTCTCGCCCATCCGGCCACTGTAGGGCCTCGGCGAGCAGATCGCGTTTCGGTCACGGGTGATTTGTTGCTCTTGACCGCAAATCCGTGCTGACGTACGCTGACCTCGTCCAGATCACTTTCGACAACAGAGTCGAAACTTTCGAGAGGTTCGAAGATGAACACACGCAGCACGATGCGGTACGCCGCCGGCGTCGCCGCCGTCGGTATCGCGATGGGCGCGCTGGCCGGCTGCTCCGCCTCCGACGGCGGATCGGGCGACGGCGACGGCGAGGGCGAGAACGTCACCATCACGTGGTGGCACAACGCCACGAGCGGCCCGCTGCCCGCCGTGTGGGAGGAGGTCGCCGCCGAGTTCGAGGAGATGCACCCGAACGTCACCGTCGAGCAGACCGGCTACCAGAACGAAGAGCTGCAGCGCACGCTGATCCCCAACGCCCTCGCGGCGGGCGACCCGCCCGACCTCTTCCAGGTTTGGCCGGGCGGCGAGCTGCGCGACCAGGTCGCGAACGGCTACCTGCAGCCGCTCGACGACGCGATCCCCGACACGATCTCGAGCGTCGGGGCGACGGTCAACCCGTGGCAGGTCGACGGCGCGACCTACGGCGTTCCCTTCACGTTCGGCATCGAGGGGTTCTGGTACAACACCGACCAGTTCGCCGAGGCCGGAGTCGAGGCGCCCACGACCTTCGACGAGCTCATCGACGCCGTCGGCGCGCTCAAGGAGGCCGGCATCACGCCGATCGCGGTCGGCGCCGGCGACAACTGGCCCGCCGCCCACTGGTGGTACCAGTTCGCGCTCAAGTCGTGCTCGCCCGAGACGCTCACGGCCGGCACGTCCGAGTACGACTTCAGCGACCCGTGCTGGGTCGAAGCAGGCGAGCAGCTGCAGGACTTCCTGACGGTCGAGCCCTTCCAGGACGGCTTCCTCGGCACACCCGCCCAGCAGGGCGCCGGCAGCTCGGCGGGCCTGCTGGCCAACGGCCAGGCATCCATGGAGCTCATGGGTCACTGGAACGC
>JAUHYJ010000165.1 GCA_030425785.1 Acidimicrobiia bacterium
CATCCAGGGGCCGAAGCACCCCGAGCTCGGCATCGCGATGGACATGTCGATCCAGTTGAAGACCGACAACGACGCGCTCTGCACGCTCGCGCTGTCGTTCAACAACGACGGCCCGCTCGGCACGTTCTTCCGCTACATCGGCGACACCGGGACGTACATCGCCCGCTACGACGATCTGGTCGACGGCTACGACGAGCCGATCGACGTGTCGAACGTCGACGTCTCGATGAACGGCATCGAGTTGCAGGACCGGGAGTTCATCGCCGCCATCCGCGAGGGTCGCGAGCCGAACTCGTCCGTGCAGCAGGTGCTCGGCTGCTACCAGGTCCTCCACGACCTCGAACAACAACTCTGAGTCGGGCCGACTCAGAAGCCCAGGATGGGGGCTCACGCGCGGCGCAGCGCGACGTCGTCAGACACCTGCGCTGCGGAGGGCGGTGCGTTGGGCGTCTAGCGTCGCGTGGATGTCGAAGATCTCACTGATTGCCAAGCTGACCGCCGTCGAGGGGAAGGCCGACGAGCTCGCCGACGCCATCCGGAACGTGGTCGCTGCGGCCGACGAAGAGCCGGGGCTCGAGGTGTACTCGGCCCACGCGGCCGACGACGAGCCGGGTGTCTTCTACTTCTTCGAGATCTACGCCGACGCCGACGCGAAGGACGTCCACGGCAAGGGCGACCGGATGCGCGCCGCGATGGGCGGCTTCGGCGGCCTGCTCGCCGGCCGACCCGAGATCACGTTGATGACGCCGGTCGCCGCCAAGGGCCTCGATCTCTGACGGGCGCGCCGGCGGGCGCGTTCGCCAGCGAGGGACGCAGTCTGGTAGTCGTTGCGCTCGCAACGGTATGTTCATGATGCGGACGCCGCGTCCGCATGTTGGACCCACCCGGCCGGGATTGAGCACCTGATCCGGCCCGACCGAAAGCGACACCATGACGACCCTCGACTCCGCACCCGGCCCCGCCGACCAGCAGCCCAAGGCCCTCGCCCACCGGCTCCACCACACGGCGTACGTCACGAAGGACCAGGAGGCCACCCGCGCCTTCTACGAGGACATCCTCGGCTTCCCGCTCGTCGCCACGTGGTCGGAGGCCGACGAGCTGTTCGGCGCCCTGCGCGTCTACTGCCACACCTTCTTCGAGCTGGCCGACGGCTCGGCGCTCGCGTTCTTCCAGTTCGCGAACGAAGAGGACCAGGCCCTGTTCGACCCCGAGCTGGTCCCGTCGCCGTTCCGGCACATCGCCCTCAAGGTCGACGCCGAGGGCCAGGCCGAGATCGAGCGCCGCCTGAAGGAGGCGAACTGGAAGCCGGAGGGCACGTACGTGCTCGAGCACGGCTACTGCCGCTCGCTCTACACCGAGGATCCCAACGGCATGCTGCTCGAGTTCACCGTCGACGTCCCCGAGGTCGACGACATCGCCGAGATCCGCCGCCGCGACGCACACGAGACACTCGCGAAGTGGTTGGCCGGTGACCACACCGGCAACAACATGTTCCGCTGACACGACACGTTGCGCTGACCCGGTCACCCCACCCCGTTAGCGTCGAGCCCGGCCCATCCCGCGACCCGAGAGGTTCACCATGAGCTCACCCATCGACACCCCCGGCACCACCCCGTCCGGGCCGCTCAGCGGTCTGGTCGTCGCCGACCTGTCGCGGGTGCTGGCCGGGCCCTACGCGACCATGCTCATGGCTGACCTCGGCGCGACCGTCATCAAGGTCGAGAGCCCGGCCGGTGACGACACCCGCACCTGGACGCCGCCGGAGAAGAACGGCGTCGCCACGTACTACATGTCGATCAACCGCAACAAGCAGTCGATCGTCCTCGACTTCAAGGATCCCGACGACATCGAACTCGTCCACGAGCTCTACCGCCGCGCCGACATCGTCGTCGAGAACTTCAAGGTCGGCGGGCTCGACAAGTTCGGCCTCGGCTACGACGAGGCGCACGAGATCAACCCGAGACTGATCTACCTCTCGATCTCCGGGTTCGGGACCGCGGAGGGTGCATGGCTGCCCGGCTACGACCTCGTCGTCCAGGCCGTGTCGGGGCTGATGAGCCTGACCGGCGACGAGGACGGTCCGGCCTACCGGGCCGGCATCTCGGTGTTCGACGTCATGTGCGGGATGCACGGCCTGATCGGCGTGCTGGCCGCGCTCGAACAGCGCCATCGCACCGGCGAGGGCCAGCACATCGAGGTCAACCTGCTCGCGTCGGCGATGTCGGGGCTCGTCAACCACACGGGTGCCTACACCGCCGCCGGTGTCGTGCCGCACCGGATGGGCAACGCCCACCCGAGCGTGTATCCCTATCAACCGTTCCCCACCAAGGACCGCGACGTCATCATCGCGGCGGCCAACGACCGGCAGTACCGAGCGCTCTGCGGCGTGCTCGGGATGGACGAGTACGCCGACGACGAGCGCTTCAAGCTCAACGCCGACCGCACCGCCAACCGCGACGAGCTGCACCCGGTGCTGCTCGAGAAGCTCGCCGAGTGGTCGGCCGACGACCTGTTCATCGCGCTCAACAAGGTCGGCGTGCCGTGCGGGCCGATCAACTCGATCGCCGACGGCGTCGCACTCGCCGAACGACTCGGGCTCGAACCCCGGGTCACGCTCGGCGAGGGCGACCGCGAGGTCGACCTCGTGCGCAACCCGATCACGTTCAGCGCCACCGCGCCGACGTACCACTCCCCACCACCCCGACTCGGTGAGCACACCGACGACATCCGCGCCTGGCTGACCGAGATGTAACGGGTCGTGCCTGGCACGACCCGTGACGCGTTCGAGGAGAGACCCATGACGAACCCGACCTACCGCACCGGCCTCGGCGCTTCCGACGCCGACCACATCTGGTTGCTCGGCCACGACCTCGCCGACGACCTGCTCGGCAAGATCACCTTCGGCGAGCTCGCCTACTGGATGGTCACCAAGCGCCGTCCGACCGAGGGGCAGCGAGCCCTGTTCGAGGCGGTGCTGGTGGCACTCGCCGACCACGGCTTCACCCCCACCGCGATCTCGGCTCGGGTCACCTACCTCTCGGCCCCCGACTCACTGCAGGGAGCGATCGCCTCGGGCCTGCTCGGCGGCGGTTCGCGCTTCCTCGGCGTCACGGAGGACTCGGCCAACTTCCTCCACGACGTGATCGACGGGCTCGACGAGCTGCCGACCGACGACGCCGGCTGGGACGAGGTCGCCCGCATCGTCGTCGCCGACACCAAGGCCGCCGGCAGGTTCGTCCCCGGTCTCGGCCACCCCGTCCACAAGCAGGGCGACCCGCGCACGCCGCGCCTGTTCGAGCTCGCCCGCGAGCACGACGTGTTCGGGCCACACCTCTCGCTGTTCGAGGCGATCGGCCGCGTCGCCGAGGAGGTCCTCGGCCGCCACCTGCCGCTGAACGGCGCCGGCGTGTGCGGCGCCGTGCTCGCCGACATCGACTTCCCGCTCGGCGTGGCGCGCGGCGCTGCGATCCTCGCTCGGTGCGCCGGACTGCTCGGTCAGCTCGCCGAGGAGATCGAGGACCCGATCGCGATCGACATGTACATGAACATCGATCGCAACACCGACTACCAGCCGCCGACCAGCTGACGGCTCGGTGCCGCGCGCGGTCAGAACCCGCGCTGCCGGCCCCACGGCGGAGGTGTCCGCGACACGTGCTCGACGACGGTCGGGCCGCCGAGCCGATGCAGCAGCCGGTTGCCGCGCACATAGGTGACGATGACGAGGGGCAGCATCGTCGGCCACGACACGAGCACGCGCACGACGAGCAGGACGCCAAGGCTCGCGTACCGGTAGGCGAACCACACGGCAGCGGTGCGGACCAGGTAGAACGCGAACCAGTACCAGCTGGTGTGGGCGTAGGCGGGGCGCACGTCATGGCGCCAGTACCACGATCGCGGCCAGCCCCGCACGAACCAGCTCACCCACGCCGTCATCGGGCGACGTACGACGATCGATACCGCCGTCGCCACCGCGAGCGCCAACGTGATCACGATGGTCGGGAGCACGTAGCCGGCGGCCCGGTCGGTGCGCAGCGCCGAGACCACCGACACGACCACCGCGAGCAGCCCGTACACCGCGGCCGCGAGCCGGTGACGGCGCACCACCCGCCAGACCGCGACCGCCACGCCGATCACGATGCCGACGACGGCAGCCCAGCCGAGCCCGACCGCCGCGTTCGCGGCGAAGAACGCCGCTGGTGGCAGCACCGAGTCGCCGATCGCGCGGTCCGGGCCGAGCAGCGACCTGAGGTCGGCGACGATCTCGCGCCGGAGCGAGATCTCACTCGGGGCGTCGGTCAACGGACGAGTTCGGCCGCGGCCGCGAGATCGTCGGAGGTGAGGGTCGTGAGGGCGTCGCGATCGAGCTCGCCGTCGGCGCGTGCGAGACGCACCGCGTGACGTCCGACCGCCTGCTCGAACAGGTTGCGCACGAAGCGCCCGTTCCCGAACCCGGGCCGGGTGCGCGCCTCGTCGAGGATCGCGACGAGGGTCGGCTCGGCGTCGGGCGCGATCGAGTACTCGGCCTGGTCGGCCATGGTGCGGGCGATCTCGACCAGCTCGGCGGTGGCGTAGTCGGGGAAGCCGATCTCGCGGGAGAAGCGCGAGCGCAGACCGGGGTTCGACTCGAGGAACTCGTGCATCAGGTCGGGGTAGCCGGCGACGATGACGACCAGCTCGTCGCGATGGTCCTCCATCCGCTTCACGAGCGTCTCGACCGCCTCGGCGCCGAAGTCGAGCCGTGGTCCTCCGCCGGGTGACAGCGCGTACGCCTCGTCGATGAAGAGCACGCCGCCGATGGCGCGCTTGACGGCCCGATCCGTCTTCATGGCCGTCTGACCGACGTACTGACCGACGAGCCCCTGACGATCGACCTCCACGAGGTGGCCGCTGTCGAGCAGCCCGATCGACCCGTACATCTCGGCGATCAGCCGGGCGACGGTCGTCTTGCCCGTCCCCGGGTTGCCGAGCAGCACGAGGTGCTGGCCGGTCGACACGTCGTGCAGACCCGCCTCGCGCCGTCGTTGCTGCATCTGGAGCAACGCGACGAGCGACTGGACCTGTTCCTTGACGTGCTCGAGCCCGACCAGGCGGGCGAGATCGGCTTCGATCTCCGGCAGCGGTCGCGGCGGCACGCGTCGTGCCGGCAGCCGCTCCTCGACCATCTGCCCGGCGGCGCGCACGACCGCGGTCACGTCGTCGCCGACCCGGCGGAGTCGGCGTCCGAGCGTTCGTGGCAGGCTGGCCATGTCGGTGACGGTATCCAGCTGCGCCGTCGAAGCGGCCCGACGGGAACGTCAGCCGGACGCCGGTCGGTACACCAGCTCGACGAGCCCACCGCCGATCTCGCGCGACCGCACGAGCGACAGCTCGTGACGATCGCCGACGCCGGCGAACAACGGTCGCCCGGCACCCAGCACCGTCGGGATGAGCGTGATCGTCATCTCGTCGATCAGGTCGGCCTCGAGCGCGCTCCGGATCAGCTCGCCGCCGTCGAGGTAGACGTCGCGATCACCCGCCACCCGCTTCGCCTCGGACACCATGTCACCGATCTCACCCGTGACCGAACGAACCGTCGCGATGTCGTCGTCGATCGGTCTGCGGGTCGCGACCAGCACCGGCGTGTCGCCGTACGGCCACGGCACGTCGAAGCTCCTGGCGACGTCGTACGTGCGGCGTCCCATGAGCATCGCGCCGACATCGGCGAAGAACGGGGTGAACGTGTCCTCGATCTCGGCGTCGAGATCGAGCCAGTCGAGCTCGTCGTCCGGCCCGGCGATGAACCCGTCGAGCGACGAGGCGATGAACACCCGACAGCGCGATCCCACGTCGCGCACCCTATCCCGACCCCTCGGCGACGTCGGCCGGCGCCCCACCTCACCCGAAGGCGACGGGGAGCACGACACCCGACACGGCGAGGGTCGAGATGGTCAGGGGGAGACCGACCCGGGTGAAGTCGGTGAAGCGATAGCCGCCGAGGCCGTACACCATCAGGTTCGTCTGATAGCCGATCGGCGAGAGGAACGAACACGACCCGCCGATCATCACCGCGATCGCGAACATCTTGGGGTCGGCGCCGACCTCGATCGCCACGGGCAACGCGATGGGCACCATCAGTGCCGCGGCGGCCGTGTTCGTGACCAGCTCGGTCAGCACGATCGTCGCGACCATCGTGACGAGCACGACGCCGACGACGCCGAACCCGAGCGCGTCCGAACGCTCGACGAGCACGGCGATCTCGGCCGCCAGGCCACTCGTCGTCACGGCGCCACCGAGGCTGATCGCCACCGCGATGGTCAGGACGATCGTCAGGTTGACCGAACGCAGCGCCTCGTTGACCGACAGAGCACCACCGATCACCACGACGACCGCGGCGGCGAGCGCCGCCTCGAACAACGTCACGACGCCGGCGGCCGACGCGACGATCATGCCGACGATCGCGGCCACCACCAGCAGCGATCGGCCCCGGCGGTCGGGCGGCGACCCCTCGGCCGCGGCGACCAGCGAGAAGTCGGCGTGGTGACGCCATCGATCCCCGAAGGAGTCGTCGGCCAACACCAGGAGCACGTCTCCGGCCCGGAGCACGACGCGACCGAGCTGGCCGGCGACCTCGCCGTCGGCGCGGTGGATCGCCATGACGGCACCGCCGTAGCGACCTCGGAACGCCGAGGACCGCAGGGTCGCCCCGACCAGGGCCGACGCCGGCGCGACCACCGCCTCGAACAGGCGGGTCCCGGGGCCAGTCGCTCCCGTGACGTGCTGATCCTCGAGCGAGATGAGTCCGTCGAACGCGTGCAGGTCGACGATGCGATCGACATCACCGACGAAACAGCACACGTCATCGGCGTGCAGCACGGTGTGCGGCGAGGCCGCGAGCGCGGTCGGGTCGTGGTCGACGGTGTCCGGGCGTTCGACCAGCGCGAGGAAGACGCCGTCCAGGCTCCGGAGCCCCGACTCGGCGATGGTCCGCCCGACCAGCGGCCCGGCCGGGTCGACGCGTGCGGCGATCTGGAACTCACGGCCTCGCCGCGACATGTCGTCGGACGACGCCGTCCGTTCCGGGAGCAGCCGGTCGCCGATGAGCGTCAGCACCGCCACGCCGACGACGGCGACCGGCAGGCCGACGACCGTCACGTCGAACACGTTCAGCGGCTCGTACCCGGCCTGTTCGTACAGCTCCGCGACCACGAGGTTCGTCGACGTCCCGATCAACGTGATGACCCCGCCGAGGATGCTGGCGAACGAGAGCGGCAGGAGGAATCGCGATGCGTTGGCGCCATGGCGCTGCGACCACCGCACGACACGCGGCGCGAACATGGCCACCAGTGGCGTGTTGGGGACGACGGCCGAGATCGACGCGGTGACCGCACTCAAGGCGACCAGCGGTCGGCGCCGGTCGAGCAGACGATCGACGAGGTCGGCGAAGGTCCCGGTCGCGGTGACCGCACCGGCGAGGACGTAGAGCGCCGCGATGGTCGCCGGCGCGGTCGGTCTGACCCCGCCGGTCGATGCAGATCGCGAACCGGCGGACCTGGTCGCCGCCGAATTGGGCGATCGGACGCTGCTCCTGGTCATCGA